>CALFUU010000036.1 GCA_937929835.1 uncultured Saprospiraceae bacterium
ATTTTTTGTCGAACAGAATCCTAAAACAAGGTTAATTTTCTTGTACTCAATGGAATTAAAGCTATACTTGCGATATGGAAAAGATAACTCAGGCAATTCTCCTCCTCAGTATTTTATTTGGATTCAATAGTGTATTAGCACAGAATCATTATCTGGTAGAACTAGAGAATAGATCTCCTGACGTACAAGCGATGGTGCAAGCCTATGAAGGATCTCCATCTATACCTTTCTTGGCCAATGATGTGGATGGTGTAGAGCAGTCGATATTTGATATGGCAGGTAAGACTGTGCTGATGTGGTTTTGGAATAATGACTGTATCAAATGTAAAGAGCAGATAGGAGCGCTCAATAGACTCGCTGCTAAGTATCCTAAAGACTTACAGATAGTCTCTTTCTCCAATAATACAAAACAAGAGGTTCTGGACTATAGGGCAAGCACGACAATAGATTTTCCTGTTGTGGCCAATAGCAAGACCTTATCGGAAGGCCCCTATGGTGGTGATCTAGGACAGCCCAAGTTCTTTATGCTTGATAAGAATGGAATGATCAAGTGGGTCATACCTGAAGTGGAGATGAAAAACAACTTTGACACTTTTGGCTTTTTTGAGACCCTACACGTCTCGCTTCAGAAATCTTAATCCTGTAAAGGCCAGTTAGTATATTTGAGGATCTTACTGACTATTTTTGCAGCCTAAAAGCGATCAGGCCTATCTATACAATTAAAGAAATATTTTATACGCTACAAGGTGAGGGTTTTCACTCTGGCAGACCTGCTGTATTTTGTAGGTTTTCTGGCTGTAACTTGTGGTCGGGTAGAGAAGAGGATCGACACAAAGCCATCTGTCAATTTTGTGATACGGACTTCTGGGGAACAGACGGAGAAAATGGTGGCAAGTATACAGATGAAGCACTGGTCCAAAAGATACTCAGCTTATGGCCTCTCGAAGAAGCTCCTTTTGTGGTGTTTACAGGAGGTGAGCCAGCCTTACAGATTGATGATGAGCTCCTTTTTGAACTTCACAGAGTCAATGGCCATTGCGCTATCGAAACTAACGGTACTCTAGAACTTCCGTCGAGTGTGGATTGGATCTGTATGAGCCCTAAAGCCAATACAGACCTTGTGATTACCTCTGGCGATGAGATTAAGATCGTCTATCCTCAGACGGGTATCGACCCGCAAGATTTTGCACATTTAGATTTTCAACATTTTTATATCCAGCCTATGGATGGCCCCTTCCAAGCAGAAAACACAACAGCTGCTGTGGAATACTGTAAGAATAATCCTCAATGGAAATTAAGTTTGCAGACGCATAAATTGCTTAACATACCATGAGATATTGTCTCCTGGTAAGTATTTTACTTTTGTTTGCTTGTAAGGTAGAGCGCCAACTTATTCCTGCTGCCCCTATCCCCCTTTCTGGTATAGTCATCGAGTGCGATAGATTTGTTAATCTGTATGACACAACTGAGATATTAAAGAAAAAAACTACCGTTGCGCTCTATATGGATAGTATTGGGATAACCTTTACAGCCTTCTTAGAAGATGAGGATATACGGTACACTTTCACTAAGAGAGATACGACTATCTGGAAAGATCCGTGTATAGAAATATTTATGGATCCAGGCGCTGATGGGCTCAACTATTATGAATTGCAGGTCAATGCCTACCCACAAGTCTGGGACCTAAAATTGAAGTCAAGTAAGCCACCAATTAACGCCAAGGAAAATATGTTGCCTTGGAACATCGGGAATAATTTTGGGATAGCAAAACTAGATGGTATCCCTAATGACAATGCAAAAAAGGATAGGTCTTGGTCAGTAGTAGGCACCATTGATTGGGCAATTATGGACGGGGCGCCGTATGTCGGAGACCGTATGGGTTACAACTTTATGAGAGTAGATTATGATGATAAAGGCAAACCCACCTATTGGGTAGCAAAATCTACAGGCACACAGAATATCCACGAACCCTCAACTTGGCCCATATTTACTTTCTAGAAAGTATAGCGGGCACTGGCGGTAAAGTAATCTGTTCCTAGATCTGTTTTTGACAAGATTCGTCTATAGCCGAGGCTTAAGTCCATATGATCGCTTATTGCATAAGCCACTTCACTGCCAGCAAAGAGACTTGTTCTAGAATTGGTTATCGGACGGAACGCGAGTTCCATATTTTCATTATCTAAGTTAGGGTGGTTAAGTTGTTCTTGGTATTGGTACCATTGCAAGCCTACATTTCCTGACATACTCCATTGTTTATAGTTGTATTGTACAGAGAGTTGACCGAGAGCATAAAGTTGTTTGACTTCTTTATCGATAATAAGTTCATCAATATTTCTAGGTAGTGAATGCCTAATATTTTCATTTGTAGAGGTATCGGTTGTGCCCGATGGTATATCTGATTCATTCTGTGATGTATCATCTGCAAGGGCATTGGCATCAATACGATTGATATTAAGCTTGTTCAGGGCTAAGCTCCTGTGTCCTATGCCTACATCTAACCCTAATCTCCAAGCAGACAGTCTCATGCCCATCCCTCCAGTGAATTCTGTAGCCAGACTCTTGTCCTGTATGTTATAGATCGCTGATGATTTTAGCTGGGCAGAAAGAAAAAGTTTGGATTGTTTGTTGGCCTCTTCATTGAGGTCAATTTTGTCCAAGCCGATAGTCTTTGTTGTACTGTGTGACAACTTTGTGGCGGGTAGCGCAGGTAGCTGAGCAACCTTAGCGAGAGCTATAAATGGCAACCTACTTTCGTTGAGGCTTTTGCTCGTTGCCTTCGTCGGGGTATTCAGGTCAGGAGATGTTGATTGTGCCCCTGAGTTCGGTTGATTGCTGTGCTTTTCATTAAGCAGGTTCGTAGACTTCTCGACCAAGAATGGTTTATAGGTTTTGGATAGTGTCGATTGTACTGTTTTTTCAGTTG
>CALFUU010000037.1 GCA_937929835.1 uncultured Saprospiraceae bacterium
ACACTATTATCCAGCTAAGCACTAACCAACGCATCTCCCACCCGCACTATGCCAGGCTTCAACAATATAGTATTGGCACCAAATAAAATGTGATTTTCCTTTTTGCGATAGGCGGCAAGGGTCTTGGTGGGCTCCTTACCCATAGCTCCGGTTTGCTGGTCGATGGTGATGACTTGGCATCGGGCACAGGGCTTGATAACTTGAAAGGTAGTCTCTCCTAGTTTAAATCTGCCATAACCATCTTCTTCGTGAGCTGAGCTTGTGTCGAGCAAAATATTGGCTCTGAAGCGATCTGAGGGAATGGTATCTGGACATCTTTCATTGAGTGTCTGCATACTCGCAGAACCCAAAACTAAATAGGGATAACCATCAGCGAGACTGAGAAGTGTCTTGTGAGGTGGGACCAATAGTTGTTTGGGACGATGAGACGCAGCTGTCATCCTCACTAGCTTGCAAGGTTGTGCCAGCAAATCCGAAAACCACTTAGAATATTGGGGATGGACTTCATTGGCTTCTATAGAGCTCTCCCAGATACTTACACGTGTAGTCGTGGTCACGTGCTCTGAAAGTGGCAACTCTAGATGCGCACTTTCAAACTGAATCTGTAGACTATCAGTACCTAATCGGCATTGGAATCGTGCAAGGCGATTGTCACTCCGTTGGGTCAGAAATTTTCCCTGTGCATCTACGAGCATCCATCGGCGATCATATTGGAATCCCTCTGTTTTAGCTTGGGCTTGTGTCAAACTGATGCCGCCCAGGCTCTTGATGGGATAGATGTGGAGGGAGGTTACTTTAGGCATTGAGATGAAGATAGTACGTTTCCTGTTATAATAGCTTCCTTTTTGGACAGAACAAAAAACCTTTTTTTTAAAACAATCACAATATGGTCTCCACCAGCCATCGTTCTAGCAGCTTTATATTAAATCATCTATCTTCGTCAATATATGAAACATCTTACCCCCATACTCTTCGCCCTTCTATTTACTGTCGGTGGACAAGCACAAAAATTCGATCTATTCCATAACGTCTACCCCACTGCCAAGGGCTTTACGCTGACCTTGGAGGAATTGGACACTGTTGTGACACTCATAGACCTCAATAAGCACTACGAAGAAGACTGGGTGGAAACCTATCAGCAAGTTACTCTGACAGCTACCGTCGATGGTCGTAAGCAAGCATATAGCAGTAAGGACGATACCCTAACGACAGCACAGTTAGCCGCCATACGCTCGGCAGATAACGGCACTCCTATCACTATAGCCCTGACCTACTTTCCAGTGGGGTATACTGAAGATAAAACTCCCCGAGCGAATGGCTTTTCCTTTGTCATTAGCCCTCAGACGGCGCGCTACAAAGATGGAAAAGATGCCCTACTGGCTCGTCTCCAATCTGCCATAGATGAAATTCCGAGAGAAGTCTTCAGCATCTATCAAGCCTATGCCGTAGACTTTACTGTCGATCATACTGGAGCCATTATCGATGCGGCTATACAACAATCTACTGAAGACAGCACCGCTGATGCCTTACTACTAGATGCCATCTGTGATATTCCTCGCTGGCAACCCGCTACCTATCCCGATGGTGAGACGACCAAGCAAAATTTTGTTTTTGTAGTAGGTGACAAAACCAGTTGCACGATGAATGTACTGAGCATAGAGGACTGGGAACCTGAGCAACAATAAACATTTCGAAATAAAAAAAGTGGCCCATCTCTCGACAAGCCACTTCATATCAAATCAAATTATTATTCTATCTCGGTATCAAATTGATCCCGAAATTAATCGGTGTCAACTCTGGACCATTATCATCTTGAAAAAGGTGACTCAACCCATATTGGACAAAGAAATTTAAATGACTGACACCAACACGGGCTTCTATCATACCCATACTCTTGCGGAGATTATAGTCACCTCTAGCTTTTTGCTTGACGCCATCTGTTGTCTTGTACTTATACTGACTGCCTAGCAGAAACTGATGTACATACCCGACACCTAGATTTATAGATTGCTTAGCGTTGGTGGGATTAGAAGTAAACTCTAAGAGCACGGGTATCTGCAAGTAAGTTGCACGCAATCTATTTTTCTTGAGCTCTGGCACATTAAAGTCGAGGGCTGCCTCAAAACTTGGTTGATTTCTAATCAGATTATAGTCTTGTTGCATAGAGTAATGTGCCCAATTGAGCTTAAGGCCTGTAGTCAGGTTGAGTTTAGCTGGCTTATCATTTCCAGAAAAATTGGCTCTCACATTGACAATATGTAGACCAATATTCATAGAACGCCAGAGCACTTGATCTAGAGTACTCAACTCATCTGGTAAGTCCAAGCTGCCATCACTTAGATAAGTGCTGATACCGAAATCCAACATACCGCTTCTGATATTGACAGTCTGTCCATCACTTTTGTGGTGATCGTGATCCTCGTCATCGCCCCACTCTAGGGTGAGTGTTTTCTTTTCCTTTATGGTGTCCTGAGGGTTTGGTGTGACGGGTATTGCACTGAGCGTATAGCTTAACAATAAGCACACTATCAATTGTATGGTTAAGTTTTTCATGTCTATAGTTTATTTGGTTAATAATATTTCAGGGACAAAAGCATTCTCTGTATCCTCTACTGCAGATTTGAGGGTCTGAGAAACTAGTGCCGATCTGAGATCGATATCTTCATAAGATTGAGGTGTTATCAATTTCCTCCATCCTGATTTCTTCTTTACTGTTGTCTTGTTTCTAGGCATTATGGTTGTCACCAATTCTACTATCCGTGGCTCATTGAGACCGACAGGAGTAGAGACCCCTGCTAGAGCTTGTATAGCGGGCAGCTGAGCTCTGGACATCATTTTCGATTCTACTTGTAGTGTCTTCGTGATTGGGTTTTCTGCCACTAGTAGTGCGGCGGCCGCAACCGCTTCCGCCTGATCCGTATCACTCGCATATAGGGGCTGATTAAGCTGATCTATAACGTCTGTCTGTGCAGCGGGTTTCTGGTTGTCCTTTTTCTCTGATTCTGGATCGCCTGTAGCCGCTATTTGCAGAGGAACACCAGCTGTCTTGGCATCTGTTTTACGGCTTTCTATCGGCCAGTTTTCTTGCACAACTTCTTGAGGCATCTCAGACTCTAACGACTTCACTATCTTGTCCTCATTAGCCAAGGGAAGAACCCGCGTATCTTCTTGTTGCATCGGCCTGAGAACTGGCACTTCTGGTGCAGCCGCAGAGGTACTAGAGTACATCCACACGCCGGTCCCTAGCATCAGCACTAAGACCCCACCCAGCACCCAATATAATACCGACCCTCTCTTTTTGGATTTCGCTTTCTGGCTATATACCACACGCTCGTCCTCTGTCATAATGGGTGCCTGTAGATAGTGATCCATCTCAGCTCTTACCTCTGGATGATCCTCGACAAAGCGCTCAAATGCCTGCCTCTGATCCGCACTCAGCTGCCCTTCTAGGTAGTCGATGACAAAGGTCTCGTAGTTAAGTTTATTGATTTTCATTATAGCTTGTCTGTATGGTATTCAATTGATTAATTATAGCCCGCATCTTCTTTCTCGCTCTGAAAAGGTGGACCTTGACCAAACTCTCATTGTAGTCCAATATCTCTCCGATCTCCTTGTAGCTATAGCCTTGCCAGTCTCTCAGCATTATAATTTGCTTTTGCTTGTCGTCTAATTGACCAAAGGCCTGTTCCAGTATATCCTTGTGCTCTAGCGCTGCGCTGGCCTGTATGGACTTCTCAGGTACGACGCCAGACAACTGCGTCCGCTTGTTCTTTCTCGTATCATCGATCATCTTGTTATAGACCACCTTATATAAGAAGGCTGGCGCATGATCTAGAGTCACCTTGGCCCGATGTATCCACAACTTAGCGAGACCTTCTTGCACCAGATCTTGAGACCAATTGTGCTCTCTTGTCAGCTTGAGGGCATATCGGAACAATCTGTCCGAAAAGCTGTCGATGAGCCGGTTATATTCAAGTCTAGTCAAGTTAAAATGTCGCTTTGTTTGCTGTATTACGGATGAAGTGCCCTAAGGTTACACAGAGGTCAAAAAAAAACCCGAACAAACTCTATCATATGATTGTTATACCATATATAGTTTTGCATTTGATAGAATATCCTATTAAATTGCAATGTAATCGAGTATTCAAAGGAATATTTGAAGGTATTATTTCCTAACCCACAAATAGCACGTATGGATATTAAAGTAGTAAAAGATGAAATTGAAGGAAAAAACTATTTTGAAACTTATGCCAGAGAGCAGCTTCAAAAGTATTTTAAGAAGTATCCATTTATAGAATCTATCAACGTATTTTTCAGAGGGAAAAACCATCCTTATAAAAAGGTCAAGCTCCACGTCAACATGAAAGGCAAGGAGCTCTTTGTAGAAGCACGAGGAGATCGTCACGATCTAGCTATAGATGCAGCTGGCCAAAAACTTTATAATCAGATGGAAAAATATAAGGGTAAGTTATACAACAAAGCCTCCTAAAGAAATAGCCCCAAAGGCTAAAACTAGAGTCTCAAGTTATCTTGAGGCTCTTTTTTTTACATATACTCCGCCAATTCTAGCCAGCGCTCCTCTCGCTCGTCGATGTCTTTTTGTATCTGGCCCAGCTCCTGAGAGAGTTCCGTGATCTTATCTCCTGCAAGGGTGCTATCCATAAAGAGTGCCTCTATTTCTTTTTTGCGCTTTTCCATCTTAGCCAGATCCTGCTCTATCTGGGCATACTCCATTTTTTCCTTATAACTCAACTTACGGACAGCCTCTTCTGGTGCTTCTGATGCTGACGGTGTCGTGTCGGCCGGAGTTGACTTAGTCGAACTACCAGATGAACTACCAGATGAACCTCCCCTCTGACTTTGCTTGAACTCTGAGTAGGTACCATTAAAATCCTTAATGTTGCCCTCCCCAGTCATCACAAATAAGTGATCTACCAACTTATCCATAAAGAACCTATCGTGAGAGATCACCAGCAGGCAGCCCTTATAAGATTGTAGGAAGTTCTCTAAGACATTAAGCGTCAGGATATCTAAGTCATTGGTCGGCTCATCGAGAATCAGGAAGTTGGGATTCTTCATCAATATCCGCAACAGTAACAGTCGCCGTTTCTCCCCTCCACTCAATTGAGACACATAGACTTGCTGATGAGATCGCGGAAAGAGAAACTTTTCTAGCAGGGACTCCGCCGTCAATTTCTTGCCTTTCTCCAAGGGTATAAACTCCGCTATCTCTCGGATACAATCTATAACCCGGACATCTTCATTGAGTGTATCATTGGATTGCGTATAATGGCCAAAGACCACAGTATCCCCCACGACCACCTTACCTGTATCCGGCTTTATCTCTTTGGTCAGGAGTTTGATAAATGTCGTCTTACCCGCACCATTGGGTCCAGCAAGACCTACCCGCTCTCCTTTTTTAAACTTGTAAGTGAAGTTCTTAACGATACAGAGGTCATCAAAAGACTTACCGACATTATGTGCCTCTAGTATCTTACCACCCAGACGAGCCATGTCTATACGCATAGCTACCTCATCATCGGCGACCCGTTTTTTGGCTTTGTCTTCTATTTCATAAAACTTGTCTACACGGGACTTGGCCTTGGTGCCTCGGGCCTGTGGCTGGCGTCTTACCCAGTCCAGTTCTTTCTTGTAGAGCTTCTTCGTTTTCTCCAGATTGGCCTTTTCATTGGCGACACGATTGGCTTTCTTTTCTAGATAATCGGAATAGTTACCCCTATACGTGTATATCTGACTGTCATCGAGCTCCACGATTTCGTTGCAGACTCGCTCTAGGAAGTATCTATCGTGGGTCACCATAAAGAGGGTCAGATTCTGCCGTCCTAGGTACTCTTCCAGCCACTCTATCATATCGAGGTCAAGGTGGTTGGTCGGCTCATCTAGTATGAGAAAATCTGGTTCTTCGATCAGTATTTTGGCGAGGGCGAGACGCTTTTTCTGCCCACCCGATAAGGTATCGACCTTCTGATCAAAGTTGTGCACCTTCAACTTGCCGAGAATCTCCTTGATGCGGGCCTCTATATCCCAAGCCTTGAGGTTATCGACTTCCTCGACAGCAGCTTGTATCTCTGACTCACGATTAAGCAGGGTCGCTACCTCCAGCTTTTTGATAGCTTGGACTTGGGCATTATCGGAGTCTAGAGCTGCTTCTAGTACATTGGCGTTGAGGTCGAGATCAGGATCTTGTTTGAGATAGCCTACGCGTATCTCCTTAGAGAGCAGGATTCTTGCATGTTCGCCCTCGGGGGCCTCTTCTTGCGCTATAACTCTGAGGAGAGTGGTCTTTCCTGTGCCGTTCTTTGCGATGAGGGCTATTTTCTGGCCTTTGGCTATGGTCAAGTTGATGTCAGAGAAAAGCGTCTTTTCTCCAAATGATTTGCTGACTTTCTCTAAGGTTAGATAATTCAATGGGCTGCCCTAATTTATATAGAGGCAAGGTACAGTAGATGCAGTAAAGGAACGACTACATCACTTAATTAAATGGGTCTATGAGTCCTGGCACTCTCGCCTCTGCATATCGGCCTGATGAGAGGACCTCACGCAAGGCCTGCATCGTCTCTGTAGGACCTATGCTGAGAGCCATATTGATGATCCAGTTGGGGATAGAGCCTCCGGGATCTGTTCTCAGGTAGTATTCCACATCTATCTGGCTAGCAGAGATCGGCGTCAGGATGTAGTAGGCTGTCAGCGAGGGTACACGGACATAATCTGCATCTACAGGGACCTTATCTGCCGCACCCTCGTAGTCTATACGGACGACCCTAGTGTCTGGATCTTGTACCCGTGTGTAGAGTACGGCGGCATCTCTATCCTTGGCAGGAAAGGGAAGATCTGTGGCTGTATGAAAATAGAACTGTGAGACGCTGAGCTCTTCTAGCTTCCGAGAGAAGATGGTATTCTTAACCCAGCTCTGATCAACAGAAAAGTCCTCTAGTGCCGCGACCAATTCACTTATTGTCGTATTGAAGGTGGTATTAATTTTCAGATCCTTAATCGATTGTCCATCCAGCTTTCGTGTATGCACAATGATATTGTCCTTGTGCTCGACAAGCTTCCATTCTTGAGCTGGGAGTAGGTGCACCATACACAATAGCAGAGTAGTGGAGAGAAATCCGTTCATCAAGGGATATAACAGAAAGTTCGCTAGATTCATTTCATCAACTGCCCAAAAACTGATTTTGGTAAGACTATTTTAATACTGTAGATTATTCTTTTACCACTCGCCATAGTGATAATACCTAGAACTAAATTTAGCTAAATCTATTATAATACTTCAAGACCTTATCCTGCAATCATATAGGTCCTCACTCTTATCCTCGACTATGAATACCCTACTTTTACTCTAGATGAAGAAATGGATCAATGCGTGGCAATATCGATGCCCTAGATGTCGGAAGTCTCCCCTGTTTGCCGAACCCTTTGAGATCAGCAAGCCGCTAGAGATGCCTTATGCCTGCACTACCTGTGGGCAGCGCTACGAGCCAGAGCCAGGGTACTACTTTGGGGCAATGTTTATTTCCTATGGACTTTCTTGTGTGCTCCTCCTCCCTATAGCGCTGATTCTCAATATATATACTGAGCTAAGCGTCAATGGAATTATGGCTATCATAATCTTTATCGGTGCTGTCTTGTTTATGAGGATACTACGTCTATCTAGATCTCTATGGATCCATATAATGATTAGATATGACCCGAATGCCATAACAAGATATAACGCCAGAAAAAAAAAGAAGCCTTGATACTCAACATTACCTATCCAGATAAAAAGATAAAGAGAGAAATCGCTAAAGTTGTGGGACCATCTTTCAGCTTTCTAGAACGATTCAAAATGAAAGGAATAGGCTGCGCCAAATTGCAAATCAAGGAAGCCAGTTCAGAAATCCAACATCTTATCTCTGCCAATCGGGACACTGCTTACTGTAATCTAGAATTACGTAAAAATGGCCTCGTCGTCGGCTTTAATTCTACTGGCAGAATCTATGCCTGGTGTATAGCCTATCACCATCTCAACATCTATTGTAATGGAGGGCGACTCTCCATCTATGGCAACAAGCACTCGCTCAAGGCCATACCACCCTTTAATGGCAACCTGGACAAAAAATTTATTGGGAAGATCCTGAAGATTAAAGCGGATATGCGGAGTGATCCTTATTGACTACACTCTGGACATTGGCTAATCAACGGACTAGAAAAAATCAATCAATAGAACTAGTTATCTAGCGTTTTTTGGGGAGCTCTTAAGATTCATCCACTGCTGTAGGAATGAAAAAAAAGAACCCTACTTCTTCTTGTTAGACTTATTCAGGTAATTGGTCAAGGCGCCAGACATAGAGGGTGTCTCAGGAGTGGGTGCTTTGATATTGATCTTAAGGCCTTTTTCGAGAACAGCGGCACTCGTGGTCTTACCATAGATGGCCAATCTTGTTTTGTTTTGCTTAAACTTCGGGAAGTTATCATACAAAGATTCTATACCTAGCGGGCTGAAGAAGACGAGGCAGTCGTAAGTTATATCCTTCAGGTCTGAGAGATCAGAACTTACAGTCCTGTACATCATCGCCTCTTGATAATCGATCTTATTGTCTTTAAGGTAAGTGACGACGTCTTTTGATCCGAGATTAGAGCAAGGTAAGAGGTATTTCTCTGTAGCCTTATGCTTATTAAAAGCTGAAGCGAGGTCAACGATTTTTCGTGTACCTACAAATACTTTTCTCTTTCTATAGACGATAAACTTCTGCAGGTAATTGGCGATAGCTTCTGTCAGGCAGTAGTACTTGGTCTGCTGAGACATCTTGATCCGCATCTCCTCGCACATCCTAAAGAAGTGCTCGATAGATAACTTACTGGTAAAGATAATGATGTTGAACTCGTCAGGTCTGAGTCTATTCTTTCTGAATTCCTTTTCAGTTACGGGTTCGACATGGATGAATGGACGCCAATCAATCCTGATCCCCCACTTCTCCGCAATATCAAAATAGGGTGACCGCTCAGGTTTAGGCTGAGAAATCAATATTGTCTCTATTTTATCGTACGATTCTTCGGACTCTGATTTAGAACCTCCCGCCATAAATAAATCTCCTAGTTCTTACTTAACTCAAATTAGGTCTTTGACGACCTTTAAGACTATCACCCAAGGGGCTATTTCGAAGGCACAAAAGTAAAGAAAAAAATGGAAAAAATGATTGTTGAGTTGGGATCGCCCTATCCGCAAGGTTTTATAATACCTTGACAATAAGCTAATTATAAAGATTCCTACCCCTATAAAGCCTAGTCCTCGGACCCAGCTCTGTGGCCCAAACACCATTAATATGTTGAGGATGAGGAGTATGACGCCGACTAGATTGTATATGGAAATCAAGGTAAAGTCATACAAACTCGTCTCCTTTTCTAATCTAAATACCCAACTTCCCGCCAAGCTGACGAGATGCTTGCCCCAAAAGAAAGCGATAGTCAATGCCAATAATCCTATATATAAATATTGATGATTGTAACCAAACAGCTTTGTACAGAGCATATAGAGCAAAAGCGAAAAATTGAGCAAAAACAGGACGTATCCAAGTATATAGACAGGGTTTTTGCCTCCATTGGCCTCATAATTAGACAACTTCATAAAGTTGTCATTGAGTATAGATTTCAACAATACGGTGAGATGATCTCGCTTGATGAACAAGAGATAGGCCAGAATACACATAGAGAGGATGATCATCCACAGTGGCAGATAAGCCAAAGAGATATTGTCTTGGACTTGACCTTTGGGCAGCGTTAAGCGCTCTATCTCTTTGTACTGATTCTTCCTGATAGGGATATGAGATACGGAAAAGGGATTTTCGTCATCTAACTTGGTATCTAATTCCTGTCCTGAAGCGGGCGGTGGGGCTACTTCAACAGCAATGCTATCTGTGCGCTGTATGTCAAATGGATTCTTGACCTGAGCCCGTACACTCTGACAGCAACAAACAAATAACAGATAAAAGACGATAATTCTCACCTGCGCAAGATACATGTTCAAATGAGTTGTTAATAAGCCTACAATCAAATTAAAAACAGAATAGGTTATCTTGCTAGTCCACTTTGCAGGTTGCAACTTGGGCTCAAACAAACACGAAACCATCAATAGAATACGGCTTATACTAATATTAGGGGCTCTCGCCATTGTCGGCCTGCTCTTCTTTCAGGGGCTCTGGCTCTTGCAATCCTATGACCTCAAGGAAGAACAGTTTCATCATAATGTCTCCAAGTCTCTACATACTGTAGCAGAAAATATCGCCACCTATAACAAGACGGAACTCCCCAAGTCCAAGCTCATCCAGCGCCGCTCATCCAACTACTACTCTGTCAATGTCAATAGTGCCATCGATGCCAATATTCTAGAGGATTATCTAGTGAGGGCCTTTACTGAAGCGTCTATGGATATAGAATTTGAGTACGCCGTCTATGACTGCGCCAATGACGAATACCTCTACAGCAATTATTGTAATCTCACCGAAGACCAAGACAAAGAAACGGTCTCTGAGGATCACCCTAAGTTCGATGACTTGACCTATTACTTCGTTGTACAATTTCCATCGAGATCAAGTTCTCTGATAAAAGACCTGAGGATTCCGTTGCTGTTTAGTGCCTTGACGATTCTTTCTATCCTTGCCTTTATGTATGCTATCTGGGTCATCTTACGTCAACAGCAAGTGACGGACTTGCAGACAGATTTCATTAATAATATGACCCATGAATTCAAAACCCCAATCTCCTCTATCAAACTGGCTTCAGATTATCTCCTTACAGACAAAAGCATCCAAAGAGATGACCGCCTGACCAAGTATGCCAATCTCATTAAGCAACAAAATATCCGTCTCAATAAGCAAGTAGAGAAAGTACTCAATCTGGCTAGACTAGAGAAAGACCAATTTAAACTCAATAAAGAAACGCTACAACTGCAGGCATTTATCACCAAAGTTGTAGAACAAGAAAGCATACGCTATGAAAACAATAATGGCTGGGTAAAGCTAGATCTCAGTAAAGACCCTGTCTATATCCAAGCAGATAAATTACACTTCAACAATGTCCTCTCTAATGTCCTAGACAATGCACTCAAGTATTGCATCAAAGATCCTCAGGTCACAATAACCCTCACCACACAAAATAACTCAGCTCTATTGAGGATCAGCGATAATGGCATCGGCATCAGCAAAGACAATCAGAAAAAAATATATGACAAGTTTTATCGTGTTCCGACAGGTGACGTGCACGATGTCAAGGGATTTGGCCTCGGCCTTTTCTACGTCAAGCAAATCTGTGACAGCCACGGATGGAAACTCAAATTGCAATCTGAAGAAAAAGAAGGCACCATCATCACCATCCACTTTCCTCAAACGAAATCAAACACAACTTTATGAGCCAAGCACACATCCTCTATGTAGAAGATGACGAGACACTTAGTTTTGTCACCAAAGACAATCTCGAACTAAACGGTTATAAAGTTACACATGCTGCTGATGGCAAGTCCGCGATAACCCTATTCAAAAATGGAACCTACGACCTATGTCTGATAGATGTGATGTTGCCAGAAATAGACGGCTATAAAGTTGCAGAAGAAATCCGCAGTCGCCATTCAGAAATTCCGATTCTCTTTCTCACTGCAAAATCTCTGAAAGAAGACAAAATCCACGGACTAAAGATAGGTGCCGATGACTACATTACTAAGCCCTTCTCGATAGAAGAACTGATACTCAAGATCAAGATTTTTCTAAAGAGAAAATACATCACTGGCTCCAATGAGCTGCACATACTGAGGGTAGGTCAGTTTACGCTAGATCACGACAACTTTAAGCTATCACACGGCGAGGAGGTCGCGCAGATGACAAAAAAGGAAGCCGACTTGCTCAAGTTATTCATTAACAACAAGAATAAGATTGTGGAGCGCAGCACCATCCTAGAGAGGCTGTGGGGAGAGAATGACTACTTTATGGGTAGGAGTATGGACGTCTTTATCAGTAGACTGAGGAAGTATCTGAAATCTGATGAGCGCATCAAAATAGAAAACATACACGGCGTGGGCTTTAGACTCAATGACAACGAGTGAATCCCAGTGGCTTCATCGCTTTACCAATTATAAAAGCATACCAGATTTATCTGATCTCTATTACCATTGGCTAGGAACTGATTCATATAACCCACCTCAAACTTAAGGGCCTTGCTGAGCTTGTAGCCTAGCCCGCCATAGAGTCTGTTTCTATCATAAGCATTCTGCACAGTGTTAAGAAAGATTTCATTGTACATCGAAAAGTAGAAGGTCTTATCGGATTCTGCATCAGGGTCTTTCCATAACTGATAGTTGGCCCCTAAGAAATATCTAAATCTTAATCTAAAGTTGTTGTCTTCTACAAAGCGTTGTTCAAATCGATAACGATGTTGTAAGCTGAGCTTGCCCAGCTTCTGCTTAGTAATAAACTGTTGGTAGATCCGATGCTCATTGACCACTTCCTTATCCTCCGCTGTTACATAATTTTCACTTCGGATAAATCCGTACCCTAGAAGAAGATTAGCATTCTCTCTGACATCGACACCCACCCCAGTTCTCAGAAGTAATTGCTCTAGGTCGCCAGCCGCGTTGTAGTTTCTATACTGAAGCTCGTGGTGCCAGTTGACCTTTTCTGAGATTTGCTTATTGCCAAATAACAGAACCCAGTTCCCTAGATTACTATCTTGAGAGGAAGCCATTATCGGCAACAGGAGTATTGCCCATATAAGGCGGTTTAGATACTGCATATGATTAGACCATTTCTGGCTCCACGCCATAATCCTTTACTGTCTGTTCGAGACGCTGCATCGACGTATTGCCATCCGTCGCTTCGACTCGATCCTTGATGATAACCGTTATGTCTCGAGCCTTAGCATTAATCTTAAATTCATTGATGATTTCTTTGACATCATTATGAATGTTGACAGAGGCCGTCGCATCAATAACAACAGTCGTACTATCTGGAATTAACTGCAGTGCTCTTTGGATATTTGCCTTATTTAAGAAAGTAACATCTTCAGACAACTTTAGAGTTATGCTGTCTCCTTTACCCAAGGACTGTCCTTCTTCAAAGAAGAATGGCTTCTTATAATTTTCATATAGGACAAAGAAGATCGCAACAGCCATCCCGATGCCGATACCCATTAATAGATCCGTCAACACGATAGCCGCAATAGTGACTACAAAGGGGATAAAGTTCGTCCATCCTGTCTTGAATACTTGCTTGAATAAAGCAGGCTTAGCCAACTTATAACCTACCAAAAGTAGAATCGCAGCAAGACTAGACAATGGAATCAAGTTCAATAGATTAGGGACCAACATAGCTGAACCCAATAAAATAAATCCGTGCAAAATTGCGGACATCTTTGTCTTACCTCCAGACTGAATGTTTGTAGAACTTCTCACGATTACTTGTGTGATCGGCAAGCCCCCTATCATACCTGAGATTAAGTTTCCTACCCCTTGTGCTCGGAGCTCTTGATTGGCGGGGCTGACTCTCTTGAGTGGGTCTAATTTATCTGTAGCCTCTAAGCAAAGCAACGTCTCTAGTGACGCCACTATCGCTATCGTGATGGCGACAGTGTAGACTTGAGGATTATTCCATTGAGAAAAATCTGGAAGCGTAAACAAGTTTACAAAACCTGAGATAGATTCTGCAACTGGAATAGACACCACCTGGTCGCCTTGTAAAGCATAACCCGTACCGGTAAATACCAAATTGAGTATAATACCGAGAGCCACAACGACTAGCGGGCCCTGTATCATTTTAAATATCTTTATATTTTTCATGAACTTCTGCTCCCAAAGAATCAATATGAATAAGGAAATAGCAGATATAATAACGGCACCCATAGACACACTATCTAGCATATAGTAGAACTGAGAGAAAGTGTTATGTCCATCATTCTGAGAAAAGGCTAGGCTGCCTTCATAATTTTTGTCGTAACCAAACGCATGCGGTATCTGCTTGAGGAAGATTATCACACCGATACCAGCCAACATCCCCTTAATCACAGAATCAGGGAAATAATAACCGATAATACCTGCTTTGAGCACACCTAAGACAAACTGGAAGACACCTGCGATAACCACCGCTAGTAGAAAAGTCTCGAAAGCGCCTAAATCTTGGATAGCTGTCAATACGATGACCGCTAGTCCTGCTGCAGGACCACTGACACCTAGCTGGGATCCACTGAGGGCTCCACAGACAATACCGCCGACTATCCCAGCTATAATGCCAGAAAATAAAGGCGCGCCAGAGGCCAAAGCAATCCCGAGACATAAGGGAACAGCAACTAGAAAAACGATAATAGAAGCAGGTAGATCGTTCTTTAGATTGTTGATGTAGGTACTCATTGAAAATGATTTTTAACTAAAATAGGAAAAATGTTAGCATTACTTACAACAATGTGAGCTATAATTGTTCAATACAAAGCAAAACTAATTTGCTTAGCAGCAATTATCTCTACATCATTAGTAGTATACATATGTTTATAGTAACTGACCCGTTTATCCCGAAAGGACTCTATTTAAAGGACCCCTTGCAGAGCAAACTGGGTAAAAACATCATTACACATAGTATTCTGCTCTTAGATGAGATAGGATTTGAAGCTTTCACTTTCAGAAAGCTAGCAAAAGCGATGGATTCCAATGAAACATCTCTATATCGCTACTTTGAGAACAAACATTTACTCCTTTTGTTTCTGGTGGTTTGGTATTGGAATTGGGTCACCTACCTCATTGATTACAATACAAAAAACATAGAAGATCCTAATAGACGGCTAGATCTCATTATAGACAACATCGTAGATTCTACTAAAGAAAACCCCTCTGTAGACTTTGTCAATGAGAAAGTCCTCCATCGTGTCATCGTTACAGAATCTTCCAAGGCTTATCATACTAAGATGATTGATGATGAGAACCAGCATGGCTTTTACAGCAATTATCAAAAACTAATACAGAAGATCGCAGATGTGATCTTGGAGATCAACAAGACTTTCCCCTACCCACATTCCTTTGCTTGCAACCTCTTTGAGATGGCCAATAACGAAATCTTCTTCGCAGAACACCTGCCTAGATTGACCGATATTAAGGTAGAAAATGAAAATTATGATGCCGTCGCCAAACTCCTGAAGTTCTATAAAGACCGAGTATTAGAACTGAACTAATCTTGCAGGCCTGCCTCCAGATATGGAAGCCGTATAAATGAAAAAAGTGCCTTGGAATCAACCAAGACACTTCAAAACATAACCTTATATATTAACAACTTACTACTTCACTGTTAGACTGTACTCTGCTGTAGGATTAAGCGGGCAGAAGTAAACATACTCACCAGGTGTCAAAGAAACCACCTGCGTCATAGAGCTAGATCCATTCTTTACTGGAGCCGTCACATAGGCTTCCTTGATGTGGTTGGCTGCATCTGTCTTACCCTTGGGTGCTAGAACGAAACCTACCTCGTGATCTACTCCCATATTGGCTATCTCAAACTGATACTGACCAGCGTCTAGCATTAGCGACTTCGTCTTAAACTCACCAGCAGTCTGTATCAGTTTAATCTTCTTAGTCATACCATCTTTTTTCATCATATCGCCATGGCCTTTATCCATCATCGCGTCTTTAGTGCTACCGTGGCCCTTGTCCATCATAGCTTCTTTTTTCATCATAGCCTCTTTTTTCATCATATCTCCCTTGACAGTTAGATTGTACTGCTCTGTAGGATTGAGTGGGCAGAAGTAGACATACTCGCCTGCATCTAAAGAAACAACATTGGTCATAGAACTAGATCCATTCTTTACTGGAGCCGTTACATAGGCTGCCTTAATATGATTTGCCGCATCTGTTTTTCCCTTAGGTGCCAATACAAAACCCACTTCGTGATCTACCCCTTTGTTCATAATCTCGAACTGGTAATCTCCAGGTGCAAGGTTAAGTGAAGTCTGCATAAAGGCACCAGGAACTTGAGCCAGCTTGACTTTATTGACTTGTGCTTGTGATACCATCACAAATCCGAAAAACATTACTGCGATTAATTTTAAATTTTTAATTAGGAACATTGCTTAAATTTTTATTTGTTTAGATTCTTTTTACAATGCAAAGATGCACCTATAGAAGAGTGTGTCCATAGTCAACTTTTCCTTTTGATTGGTCTAAATTTCCCTCTCTATAAAAAGACTAGAAAAGACAAAAAAAATTTGGGTTCTGGTGAACAAAATAGAAACCACGCCTTACGGCAAAAGGAGGAGGATTGCTACGAGCTAGGTCACAATCAGATGATGTAAGGGTGACAGAGTACATCCTAGAACAAGGCCACACTAGGGCAATATCCCCACAGCCAACTCCGCCCAGATAAATAGAAAGCAGACTACCACAAGCCCTATAGCCAGCCACTTATGCCTTCTAACTAGACGAGCATAAGACCATACGTAAAGCATTATAGCCCCTGAGACAGTCAGCAACAAAGCCGCCACAGCAAAGTCTCCTACAGTCCAAACAACCTCATCTGTGAGCTGCATAGCTACAAGAGGGATGGCTAATAGGGCCATAACGAAAAGCAAAAGCCTGAAAATAGTCGTTAACATATCTGAAATAAAAATCTAATGCCTACTCAGAAAGGCGAAGCTCATAATCTAATAATGGTTGTCATAAGTACTTCTGCACTATTCTATAAGCCAAGGTCAGCAGCACAAGAACATGTCCCACAGTAGCTATAACCCTTGCCGCTGTCATTTTCTCTTTAAGGTAAGACATAATAAGACAGGCAATACTCACTATATAAATACCGACCATTACGTAACCACCCATAACTATTTTATCCCCGACTGCATTAATGCCCCTTTGACCACTATTGGGTGCAGCATTTAGGCTTGATATTATCTGGTAGGAAAAATAGACCATAGCAAACATCCCTACCAAGCCAACGACAACGGAGACCGTCGCCCACACAGAGGAATTCTGCTCTTCTAGAGGTTGATCAAGAATGTCTTGCATAGAGATGATGTATTATAACAGAGTTGCCCTTCCAAAACTTTGCATTAAGATAATGCTTATCGGATACTCTCAAAAATAACATGACGTAGATAATACCAACCGATGACCACCACAACACTTATAAGATTGCCGAAGAGGGCAAGCCTTCTTGATGTCGACTTGTCTTCACACATAAATGAACCTACCAGTAGCGTGGAACCTAACAAATATAAAGCCAATAGGACGTTAGGAATCTTAGACATAAAAACTATGTCATACCCAACTGCAAGCTGACCTTTTTCGATGAACTGTCTTCCGAATTTTACGCCAAGCAAAAGATTGGGTAGTAACAACAGACAAGCCACAAAGAGTGCTGATCTAGCATACAAATTTTTCATGCCAACCAATTCTCTTTTCCTAAATATACTGATATAGGCCGACTCGTGACTACAGGCTAACGCTTACCTTTTACTGAATTGAGATATTGCGACCCCATCTGTAAGGGCATAATTGATTATTTTGGACACATAATTAATTCTTACAACTCTCATCAGCTTTAGTATTATGAACAACTATCTCCGTGTATCACTACTTTGCTCATTTCTATTTATTTCTATATCAGGATACGCTGTAAAGCCACCTGCTGATGTGACTAAAGAAAGTAGCTCTGTCGTTGTCCACAAAAAGAAAAAACCCGGTGCTCTCAAAAAGTGGATTATCAAGCGACTCACCAAAAAGTTACAAAAGCAAATGGACGCCAAGGAAAAAGACCCCTCACTGGTATCAAAGGCAAAGACAGGATTAATAATGGGCATCGTTTCATTCTCTTTATTATTTATAGGATTGACTGCACCTTGGTTGTTTCTCTTCGCTGCTGTGGCGGCCATACTTGGAGACGTCTTCTCCATTATTGTCCTTACCAAAACTAAAGGAGACAAAGCGCGCTATAAAAAACAGAGAAGGCAAGCGACATGGGGCCTCATATTGTCTTTACTGACAGGCATATTACCACTTGCCTTGCTTATAGCAGTTTTGATTTCTATATAATTGAATGAGCAAATAATATTTCTAAAACCTTTTTGCTCAAACTACAACAGCAAGCCTACCTCAGACAGAAGAGTTTAGGTACGAAGAAGGCTACCCTATTCCTTGGGGGTTTCACGAGCTAGTCGCTCTATTTGCTTATTCACATCGCTCAGTTCTCGTTGAAGGGCAATTATTCTGCTTAGTAAATCAGAAGAAACTTGACTAAGACTATCCATCTTAGGGGACACGACACCATAAGTATCAGGAACACTTTTCTCCGTCAATTTAATCTCGACAGCATAGTCATCTGGCATTTTTGGAACGAGTACAAAATTACCGCTGAAGGCAAGCTGCTCACAATAACCCTCATAACGAATATCAATATAGTAGACAACCTTCTTCTGCACTGAATCAAAAACAACTTTGCGATTAAAGTCTACTTCACATCCTCCCCCAGAAGAATACTTGGCCAACAAGGTGTACTTAGAAAAATCTACGTAAGGCAGAGACGCTTTCTCACAAGCTCCAGTGCCATTGGATACTTTTCTGCCTAACGCTTCAATAGATTTTGCATCTCTAAAAACAAAGTCGTTCTCAGATTGCAATAAACCCCAATGGCATCTAGGCCAAAAAACGATTATTAGGGAAGACACACTTATCCGTAATGTCTACTGGCTGCCCATTGTCAAATCCCGGAAATAGAAATAGAAAAAAGCCAAAAAAGAAAAGGTCATAGTCGCTGTTTTCTATTAGGATGCACGACATCTATAGAATACATAACACCATTTAATACCAGCAAAAAAAAACTCAGAAGGCTCGACTCAGAAGAGGCCTCTCTTCTATAAGTCGCCTAACTGCGGCCGCAGCACCACTTCTTCCATAACAGCAGAAGCACTGAGATTAAGCACTGACCAGATGGTATCCGCTATGTCTGTGGCTTGCATCAGACGACTCTCTGGCAACTGATCTTTCATCCCGGCCCATGAGTGTGACCAAGTCGCCCCCGGCATAACAGTTGTCACCTTGATGCCCTTATCCATGAGCTCAGCACGCAAGACCTTGGAGAAGCCACGCAGCGCAAACTTGGAAATACTGTAAGAACCCCCATTGGGATAAGCCATAAAACTCGCAATGGAGGCCATATTAATGATATACCCTGACTGGTGAGCGACCATATTAGGCACCAACTTACGCGTGAGATGATAGGCGGAGTACAGATTGGTTTCTATCATACTCTCTAGAGCCCCATCTGCTTCTGCGCAGAGCTCTCCTGGGATAAAGGTGCCAGCATTGTTGATCAGAACATCTATACGATCATAAGCGCTGAGGCAGAAATCCCCAAAGGTGAGCACCTCTGCTTTCTGGCTCATATCAACAGGCGCCGTTGCTACAGATATGCTGGGATTAAGCGTGAGCAGGGCTTGCTTAGTGGCTGCTAGATCGGCTTCAGATCGGCTGCAAAGGACAAGATTATAGCCCTCCGTGGCCAGTTTGTCAGCGATAGCTCGACCTATACCCTTAGTACCTCCTGTGATAACTGCATTCATAACTGTCTGTTTTGCTTAGGGCAGCAAGATAGTCAAACCACAAAAACAGCCCGCATCTTGGTGAGTGTCCGTGCATAGGTGTACTTTCGCAGAGCGATGAACATTCTTTTTCATATAGGTAGATTTATACAGTGGCATCGGGATATCTTCAAGCTGCCCGAAAACCTCCGTATGTACTACAAGGAGACCATACGTCAGATGTATGATATCGGCGTCGGCTCTCTGATGATCATCGTCGTCGTATCGTTATTTATCGGGGCGGTGACAGCGGTACAGTTTACTTATCAGCTACAAGGGACCGCTATACCGAGCTATTATATAGGGTACATCGTCAGGGATATGATGATCATAGAACTAGCCGTGACCTTTTCCTGCATCATCCTGACTGGTAAGGTAGGCTCAAATATCGCGTCAGAAATAGGTGGAATGCGTCAGAAAGAGCATATAGATGCGATGGAGATTATGGGTGTCAATACTGCTTCGTTTTTGGTATTGCCAAAGCTGCTTGCGGCTTTGCTGATGATCCCACTATTGGTTTCTGTAGCTGCGGTCGTCAGTATAGGTGGAGGGTATTTTGCTTCTACCTATTCTGGTAATTATTCGCACGAAGAATTTGTCGAAGGGCTGCGTTCTTTTTTCATCCCATGGAATGTGATGATCATGTATATAAAGGCGTTCACCTTTGCATATATACTCACCTCGATTGCTTGTTATCAAGGCTACTTTGTCAAGGGTGGTAGCATAGAGCTGGGCCAGGCGAGCACACGGGCAGTGGTCTATGGTATCATTTGCATCCTCATAGCCGATTATATAATTGCTGTCTTACTTACCGGATAACAGATGATCAGAGCAGAAGGCATATTCAAGTCGTTTGACCACAACGAAGTTCTCAAGGGGATAGACTTCACCTTT
This sequence comes from uncultured Saprospiraceae bacterium, assembly GCA_937929835.1. Taxonomy (GTDB): domain Bacteria; phylum Bacteroidota; class Bacteroidia; order Chitinophagales; family Saprospiraceae; genus RFSX01. The sequence continues at coordinate 20,488 of CALFUU010000037.1, forward strand.
GAAGCCTCTAAGACCAATCTTATTATCGGAAAGAGTGGCGCTGGAAAAACGGTTCTGCTGAAGATCTTGGTAGGTCTTTTTCAACCGACTACAGGTAAGATCTGGTATGATGACAAAGATTTCTTTCAGCTCAATAAAGCGGAGTTGCTAAAGATTAGAATGCAAGTGGGTATGCTGTTCCAGGGCAATGCACTCTTTGATTCTATGACAGTAGAGGAAAACATCAGATTCCCGATGGACATGTTTACCCGGATGACAGAAGGAGAAAAAAGAAAGCGGGTCGACTATTGTCTCGAGCGGGTAAGTATGGAGGGTATCAACAACAAGTTTCCCTCAGAAATATCAGGAGGGATGCAAAAGCGGGTCGGTATCGCCAGAGCCATCGTGCTCAAGCCGAAATACCTCTTTGCCGATGAGCCCAACTCAGGACTCGATCCTAAGACAGCCATCACCATAGATGCCTTACTCACAGATATAACCGACGAGAACAAGATCACAACCATCATCAACACCCATGACATGAACTCCGTTATGGAGATCGGCGATAATATTTGCCTTCTACATTTAGGCAAGCTGGCGTGGCAAGGCAATAAAGATGAAGTCCTAGAAAGCGACAATGAGATCCTTCAAGATTTTATCTTTGCTAGTCCCTTCTTACAGAAGCTTAAGAGCCGCGCCCTCTCCAATGGTGGCGGTAGTCTGTAATTGGCGAATTAGTTCTGATTACCTTAGTGCCCCTAATCTCCTAACTCCTTGCTGAAGACACTGTTCAAGAATTCTATTTACGGTAAATCCATCGAAGGACTTTCTATAGAAATATGGATGCTCTCCCTCGTGATGCTCATCAATAGAAGTGGTGCTATGGTCATCCCCTTTATGACCATCTATCTCAATACAGAACTCGGTATCAGCCTAGAAAAATGTGCACTGATAATGGCCTGCTTTGGTCTAGGGAGTGTGTGCGGCTCATTCTTGGGTGGCGTCCTGACGGATAGGATCGGCTTCTTCAAAGTGATGTACCTGAGTCTACTCAGTTCGTCGATATGTTTTGTGATGATGAAGGAGATGAAAACCTTCTGGCCCTTGTGCATCGGCATCTTTGTACTGGCCTTGATATATGAGTGTTTTCGTCCAGCCAACTTGACGGCTATAGAGGCCTTCTCAGAAAAAAATAATGTTACGCGTTCTCTCGGACTCGTAAGACTTGCCGTGAATCTCGGCTATGCCGTAGGGCCGTTCCTGGGTGGCTTTGTCGCTTCACAATTGGGCTTTGACTTTCTTTTCATATTTAATGGACTGGCACTCTTTATAGGTGGGGCGACTTTCTATACCCTATTTAAAAACAAAAAACATCGAACGACGACCATCGAAATTTCTGCTAAGGAGCGGGCAGCCTTACAGATGCCGTGGAAGGACTTGAAGTACCTGACTTATATTCTGCTGTTCACGTTGACGATAATCGTCTTTATGCAACTGCTGTATACGGCACCGTTATTCTTTAAAAGTGTCTACGGATTTAGCGAGTCGACTATCGGTATCGTTATGGCGATGAACGGCCTCATCATCGCCTTCTTTGAAATGCCATTGCTCTACAGCGTGGAAGGCAGATACAAGCCCGTCACCTTGGTTGTCATAGGATCTATTTTTTTAGGGCTCGGCTATCTCGCTTTTTACTTGGTAAGTCTACCGCTGCTAGCAGCATTGCTCTATACCTTGATGATGACCTTTGGGGAGATGCTCAGTTTTCCATTTAGCAACAACCATGCGCTGAGCTTTACCAATGATCATAACCGCGGCAAGTATATGGGCTTGTATACGATGACCTTTTCTTCTGCGCATATAGCGGCGCCGTTACTCGGCTTGTATCTCGTCGAGCAGACAGGATATGGTCCTTTGTGGCTGGGCTCTGCGGTGGTCTGTGTTGTGGCGGCGGGGTTGATTTGGTGGACTGGGCGAAGGTGAGAGGGGTGTATATGTAATACGTGCAAGCGCAGACAACTTATAGTTACCACTGACCTCTCTACCGCAATTGATACAAGGATAGTAGATAACCTCATCTAGTCTATTCTTCATACTATATGCTATAAGGCTAGATTAATTCTTTGCTAAATAATATTCGGCTATTCACATCTGTGGAAAAATAACCTACCACATATACGCAGTCTTGTGCTATATTTGACGCAAGTACAACTCAATCTTCGAATTAAATACTTTCACAAGGCAGGTACACTGCACGGTTCCGTGTAGGTTTGGTGCTAGACAATTGATTGTGCAGTCGCTATAGTGCTCGA
>CALFUU010000038.1 GCA_937929835.1 uncultured Saprospiraceae bacterium
AACTAAATAACTATTAACTAGAAACTATGCCACACATAAAATTAGAATGTTCCTCCAATGTAACTATGGATTTTCAAGCTTTCTTTGCAGACTTAGCGGAAGCCTTGGTGGAGACAGGCCACGCAGCACGTTTGGGTATCAAGTGTCGTGTCGTACCTGCAGAAGAGGAGTATATCATAGATGGTTCAAAAAGTTATCAGATGATTAATCTCTTATTTCGATTGCGGGAAGGGCGCAGCAAAGAGACGCTGGAAACCTTTTCTACTCTCGGTATGGAGTTAATGAAAAAATATATGAAGAAAGAAGTTGACAATAAACAGATTATATTGTCTACAGAAATAAAAGAACTAATTAAAGGACAAGACCTCACATTTAATTCAGTGAGATAAAAGAATCAACTATGAAATTTGCAACGTACAGAATAAAGAAGACTGGCAGAGTGACTTATGGCTCCGTCGTAGAAGGTAAGGGAGGAATAAAATTTACCGACATCGGCAAAGACTGGGGTAGTGACTTGAGGAGATGGATAGAGGCCGACCAGATGGATATACTTAAAGAGATAGGTCAAGAGCTTAAGCCTGCCTATTCAGAAAAAGATATCGAATATATGGTGCCCATCCAGAGCGGTCAGAAAATTGTCTGTATTGGTGTCAATTATGCTAAGCGAAATGCCGAATATAAAGACGGCTCCGAAGCACCAAAGTATCCAAGTGTATTTTTGAGATATCTGGATTCTTTTGTAGGGCACGGTCAGAATATGGTGAGACCTCCAGAATCTGATAAGCTTGACTATGAAGGAGAGATCGTTATCATCATAGGAAAGGGTGGGAGAAGAATACCGCGTAATGATGCCTTGTCACATATAGCAGGCCTTACCTTGATGAATGAAGGTACACTAAGAGATTGGGTCCGCCACGCCAAATTCAATGTAACACAAGGAAAAAACTTTGATAAATCTGGTGTCATAGGACCTTGGATGATGACTGCGGACGAAGTAGATAATTATGACAACCTTACGATCCAGACACGTGTAAATGGCCAACTTAGGCAAAATGACAATACGTCTAACCTAATGTTCCCTTTTGATTATATCGTTTCATATGTCAGCACTTTTATGACATTAAAGCCAGGCGATATGATTTCTACTGGGACACCCAATGGAGCTGGTGCACGCTTTACGCCACCTAAGTATCTTGAGCCAGGAGATCGTGTAGAGGTCACAGCTGCGGGGGTCGGCACGCTTAGAAATGGGGTAGAGGACGAGGTTTAGGTACTAGAGGTTATTACGGAACATATTATAATTACTTCTGATATATGGCATTGAATTTGCTGTCTAGATATATTAGATAATGAATAATATGAGACCTACACACTATTTCCTTCTTTTAGCTCTATTCTGTTTCTCCTGCCAAGCAGATTTTGCAGAGACAAATGCAGTAGAGCAAACCGCTGAAATGAAGAAAGCGGATCACAAACTCTTTCACGCAACACTTCGTCAGCACCTCAATGCTACCTTCAATAAAGATATCAATGCCCTCGAGGGTATGATGAGCCCCGATGGTATGATGTATATGATGCGGCCCAACACACCAGTGATCCACACTACGGATTCTTATCTTGAGTACCACAGAAACTGGTTTCAAGATGATAGTTGGAGGCTCTCCGGACAGATCACAGACAGCCACGTGGGTACAGATGTCGGTACCGCTATAGTAGACATGCGATATGATGTTCCGAATAAAAACGGCAAGTCATATTGGAATGAGATGGTCATCTCTTATGTCCTTAAGAAAGTAGAGAACAAATGGTACGTCATATCTGACCACTCCTCTTCTAAGCGAAAATCATCCAATAGCAAGTAAGGACTCACAGGTATTAGGATTTCTGATTTTCAGGATCCCAAGAATCCCAATTCAGACAATTGATCAAACTCTCTCCGCAATCACCTCTATCAGGATAGGGCACATCAAGGTAGAGGCAGGATTCTTTTCTATTTCTTGGAGATCAGAGAAAGCTTGAGCGAGTTCTGCTTCAGTGAGATAACCCATTTCCTTGATCTTAGGCCAGTAGACCTCGTAGAAAGATCTAGGCCACTGCCAAGCAATATCTTGTGGTCGAGCAAATTTTGACATTGATCGTGTAGAAGTGATTTTCATTCCGAGTTCCGAAAGGAATTTTGGCAGATCTCTCCCGACATCTATATCACCGTCGGCATCTTGGAAGCTATCGTAGCATCCGCGTATCGCTTTTGTAACTGCTGGCGTGCCGGGATTAATTTGATGCGCCATCCAGTGATAATATTCATGGAGGACCATCTTGGCGCCAGGCTTGAGTGCAGTGAGTACTTTGGCAAGGACTTCTTTTGGATTGGAAATCCACGCCATCGCCCATCTGCAAAACATCCCATCAAATGAATCCGCTCCGAAGTCCAGTTCGTCAAATGTCCCTTCTTGTGTATTGATATTGAGACCATGCATTGTAGCAATTTTATCTAGATAGTCTAGATACTGCTTGGACTTATCGACAGCTGTTACTTGCCCCTCGTTGCCAACGATATACGCCATCTCCTTGGTGCAAAACCCAGGTCCTGATCCGAGGTCCAATAAATGCATCCCTCGCGTAAAGCCTGCTTTTTTCCAACCTGACTGCGCCTCACTCGCCCAGATCTGATGTTGTAAGCCCAATCTATGAAGCTCTGCTCTATCGGTGCCTAGTATGTAGGCGTTTGATTCAACTGTCTTTGACACGGTATTTATTTTAGTGTTGTAAAGGAATACTCATATATTGTAATAACAAAATCAATTATGAAAAGCTTCATTTATTTACTACTTATTTTGTCGTCTCTCTCACTTTATGGTCAAGATTGGTTCCAGCCTGATGACCTTTGGACCTTCAGGTATTTTTCGCCTTTTTCTACTTCTGGATATATGGAGATGACTGTTCTGAGGGATACTGTGGTCAGTGGCCAACTGGCCAAGGTGATGCAAGAAGATTATACTGCGATAAAACAGTCTAATGGAGATTCTGTATTGATAACTGTAAATCCTATCGTCTATGAATTGGATAAACGAGTCTATATTTTGGATAGCCGAGATAGTTTCAGGCTCAATTATGATTTTAATTTGAGTGTCGGCGATTCTATAATTTATGATATTGACAATGAGTTTGTTGACTGTGCCTTGCCAGTTGTTTACCATCTCGATAGTTTGGCTCATTTTGTTGTTGGGACAGACACTTTAGTTCATCAGTTTTTTTCTTACAAGGATTTTAATTGGGACTTTGAAGGCAAGCGAGAAGTCATAGAAACTATAGGGAATGTAGAATCTGGATTTGATATGCAAGATATACATGTCTGTTTTTTCGATGCTCCTGGAACCTGGCTTTGTAGTTTTAGTGATTTAGATAATGAAGTCCCTTTGATGGATAGAGACTGTTATGAATTGCCTGTAAGTACTGAGGACTTTGTATCTATTCCATTTGTGTTATCACCTAATCCTGTGACGGATCGGATACAAATCAAAGGGATTGATTACAAAAGGGCAGAGGTCTGTAATTTGCAAGGAGAAATGCTAGCCACTTTTAATAGGGAAGAGGTCATCGATGTTTCTTATTTGTTTGATGGTATCTATCTCATCATAGTAGAGTTAGCGTCTGGGCAACTGGGTCAGCAGACTTTTGTCAAATTATAATGGAGTTAGCATTAATTAGAATGTAAAAAATAATATTGATACTATTCAGCCTAATTATTGGACTTATTGGATGTCAAAGACAATTGCATTCCCATTATACTTCTGCATATAAGGACGGGGTGACATACTTTGCTGGTACAGATGTATAAGTTTGATACAACAACGAATTTGGATACTGTAATTATGTTAGCCGATCACATTCATTACATTGCAAAAGATAGAGTTGATATTTTTCAAATAAAATCAAAAGGAACTACCTTGAAAACTCAAAATTGAAAGGAGAAAAATTGAAGTTTAAGGATTTTTAAACAAATGAGTCAATCCTAATGGTATCTTAAAGTTATGAAATGGATTATCCAAGCTTTACTTTTTGCAATTTTCATCCTTATAGCTTGCTCTTCTAAGCAAGTCTCCACTTCTCAAGTCTTAACGAGTGATCAAGACTTAGAATTGATAGTACTCGGCATCGCTCAAGATGCTGGCTATCCACAAGCCAATTGCAAGAAAGATTGTTGTACCACTCTTTGGACTGACAAGTCGCAAAGAAAAATGGTTTCCTCACTCGGTATTCGAGATGCAAAAACTAATAAAGCCTGGCTCTTTGATGCGACACCTGACTTCAAGGATCAACTGCAATTGCTGACACGTACAAGTGGGACGCAATATGATCTCGAGGGGATATTCTTGACCCATGCGCATATGGGCCACTATACAGGTTTGATGCATCTCGGTAGAGAGGCGATGGGTGCCGATGCTGTAGATGTGTTTACGATGCCGAGGATGAAAGACTACCTAGAGACAAATGGACCTTGGAGTCAGCTAGTCAGTCTCGGCAATATAGATTTAAAGGATTTGGGTGCCACTAGGGAAATTAGCCTAGCGGAAGGTAGGCTGAGGGTCCGTCCTTTTCTAGTGCCCCATCGAGATGAATTTTCTGAGACGGTCGGATATCGTATAGAGACAGCTCATAAGACGCTACTCTTCATTCCCGATATAGATAAATGGTCCAAGTGGGATACCGATATCGCTCAGTTGATTGCAGAAGTAGATCTGGCCTTTCTCGATGGCACCTTCTATCGCAATGGAGAAATCTGGGGTCGAGATATGAGCCAGATACCGCATCCCTTTATCGAGGAGAGCCTTAGCTTATTGCAGACCTTATCTCCGGAGGATAAAGCCAAAGTGCACTTCATCCACCTCAATCATACCAACCCGTTGCTCAATACTGAGAGCCCCGAGTACTTAGAGTTCGGTTCTACTGGGTTTGAGTTGGCCGTGGAAGGTTCTATTTTCTCCTTATAGGCACGAGATTTTAGCTATATAGTGATATGTTTGAGGCGTTGAATGACAATGCTATATGAGCAGAAAGGTGATATTTTATCTTGTGGATGGCGCTAGGCCAGATGTCTTGTATAGACTAGCCAAGGAGGGACAATTACCCAATATCCAAAAATATATGATTGATGAGGGCTCTAGTACCGTAGGGACGACCTGCTTTCCTTCGACAACTGGGCCAGCCTATCTACCTTTTCTCTGTGGTACCTTTCCTGGTGATCATGGGATTACAGGGATACGATGGTTTGATAAGGCGGAGTTCTTCAGAGGTCGATGGGGTCGTAACTCTATGAGGAGTTATTGCGGCTACGAAGCCAAGTACTTTGACGATGATATGGATTCTAAGTATCCCTCTCTATTTGAGACTTACGATAGAGGTTTCAATATCTATAATATGATCGTCAAAGGTGTCAAGCCAGAAAACGACTTGACCAAAGAAGGTAAGTCCGGCTTATACCTCCGAGCACATTACCAACATAAGCACCACGCTGTAGATGAGAAGGGTCACGAAAAGCTGATGGAAGCACTCTATAAAAATCCACAGTTTGTCTATGCTGTATTTCCGAGTGTGGACTGGGATTCGCATTGCTACCACTATGAAGACGATAGGACTATCGAGGCTTATAAGATTGTGGATAGAAGCGTGGGCGAAGTTGTCAATAAACTAAAAGAGCAAGGCGAGTATGAAGATACGCTTATAGTGATGGCTTCTGATCACGGCTTGACGTCCACGCATACACATTTTGACCTAGGGAGATTTTGGAAGAAAGCAGGCTATCGGGTATTGGAATATCCCAACATTATGAAAATCCGACCGCAAGTGGCTGTCTTCATATCTGGTAATTCTTTTGGTACAGTTTCATTTTTGGATCAGAAAGAGATGTATGTCGAAAGTCTCCTTGAGGAACGACACGGTAAAGCCTTGGACAAATTTGTGCAGGAGCCTGGCGTAGATTTTATTGTCTACAGAAAGTCAGCAACGGATTTTATTGTAAGAAATGAAAACGGGAAGGCAGAGATTTCTGTGAGTGGTCAGACGGTAAGGTATACAGCAACCACAGGTAATCCATTTGGGATTAGAGATACTGACAGGTATGTAGATGAGAAGGTCGCCTTCACGCATTGTTTTGATAGCGACTATCCGGATGGATTGTGGCAAGTCAAGCAGTTGATGGAAAGTCCACGTTCTGGTGATGTCGTTGTGTCTGCAGCAGTGGGTTATGATCTAAGGGATTTTTGGGAGTATCCTGAGCACAAAGGCTCTCACGGTTCACTCCATAAAGACCACATACATATCCCAGTTCTCGTCAATCAGCCTGACCTCTTACCTGAGCCCATACGCAGCACGCGAGTGTATGGAATGATCAGAAATTGGTTGGATAAAAATGATACCAATCATTATGTCTGAGTTAGAGAATAAGGAACGGATAGAGAAACTAGATAAAATTCTGAATGCCAAGAATTTACGGAAAGGCATTTTTTATTTTGTCTTCATATCGTTGGCTACGCTGACTGGTATCTACTTGTATAATAATTCGGGCAGTGTTCTTAATATTTGGAAGACCGTTGATTATAGATATATACTCTTAGGTTTTGTTTTTATGTCGATGGATTTATTTCTCGGCGGTCTGCGCAATCATATCTTTTCCAAGTCTTTCGCTAAGGGGATGTCCTTGATGGTCGCAATCAAAGCCAATATGGCCAATATATTTCTAGGCGCCGTTACACCTTCGCAGACAGGAGGGGGATTGGCACATTGGTATATATTTTGGAAACGCGGATTGAAGACACCTGACTTTATTACGCTGAGTTTTATCAATTTTGTATCAACTATTATTTTCTTTCCCTTGTCAGGCTTAATGGCGATGCGTATCCTTAAAGATAAGATACCAGATGGCTTTATCAATTACTTGGTGACCTTCGGTTTTAGTGTATTTACGACTTTGGGTATTGTGATTTTGGTGGCCTTAATTTTTCCTCAAGTCATCGGTAAGATTATATCTGCCTTGTCTTTTGTACTTGTTAAGATACGACCTTCTATGGAGGAAAAGTTATCCGGTTTCGGTGATAAAGCGACAAAGAGTATGGTGGACTACCGTAAGAGTATGGCGCTGTTTTTAGCCAAGCGACCGTGGCTCCTGTTCTTTAGCTTTCTCATAACTGTCTTGCTCTATTTAAATAAGTATGTGACAGCCTATTTCCTTTTATTGGCTTTCGGTGTAGAAGCAGACTTTTGGACTATAGTGGCGATACAAGCTGTGGTCTATCTTATTTTATATTTTGCGCCGACGCCTGGTGGAAGTGGGATAGCAGAGCTGAGTATTTCTGGGTTGATGGCTGGGATTATTGCTAGTGACTATTTGGCTTCATTTACCTTGTTGTATAGGAGTTTTCTCGTGTTTATCCCTGCGTTGCTCGGGGCTTTTGTGATGCTCAGTGAGTTGCCGAGAGAAAAGAAAAAACCAGAAGAAGTCTACCTTACCTAAGATCAAATTTTTGAATTTATTGTCGAAGTAAATACTAACAGATGAAAGCGTATTTGGTTATCTGTTTATTGTTGTCGGCAATCATTTCTTGTGCTCAGGATTTAGGTATTGTACATCTGCACAATGACTATCTAATTGAAGATGAAATTCTCGAACGAGCCCTAGAGTATAACGTAGGTAGAGTAGAAGTTGATGTACGTCCTTATAAGAGCAAGTTGGTCGTTTCTCACGGTCCTTTTAGTTTAAAATCAAAGAAATCTATCGATGAATTATATTTTGAAAAACTCGTAGATCATTTTAATCAGCATACTATTTTTGCATCTGATTCCCAATACCCAATCACGATTTTTATTGACATTAAGTCCAAGCCCAATAAGTCACTTATATTACTAAGACAGCTTGTTGTTAAGTATAGTTCATACATTTACAGATATACCTCAAATGAAGAATCCAATGCAGGAGGATTGATTAAACTTGTACTAAGTGGCAAGCTGCCTATTAAAAGTCTGACCACAGAAGATTTTATATTTTTCAGATTAGATGGTGATTTTTCGAAATCTTATCCTCCCTCTATCCTGCCCTATATTACGCATATGAGTTGCCCGATAAAAGTTGCAAGTAGGATATCTAATAATCAGCTTAAATGCCTTGTGGATTCTGCTCATTACCATAATCGTACAGCAAGATTCTATAAAGTAAGTCATAGTAAAGAAAATTGGAGAATGCTCTTAAACTTAAACGTAGACTTTATCAACATAGATGATAACTTTGAGGAATTTGTTCACTATTTGGAAGGGGTTAATGAGTAGCTTGCCTTCAACGCTTACGCATACTCCTCCTAATCGCTAACCCAATCGCCTTCGCCATCAAAGGTGGAACAGCATTACCGATCTGAACCATCTGCTTCCCTTTGCTCCCCTCAAATATAAAGTCATCAGGAAAGGACTGCAGTCTTGCCATTTCTCTGACCGTTATCACTCT
>CALFUU010000039.1 GCA_937929835.1 uncultured Saprospiraceae bacterium
GACTTGATAAATTCTAGACCCGTCAGTCCAGGCATTTCTATATCTAAAAAAATAAGATCTACATTGTTTTGTGCAATAAAGTCTGAGGCAAGGATAGCATTTTCAAACTCTCCTTTTTTTTCTAGAAAAGGAACTTGGTCACAATTTATTTGCATTCCTTCTCGGGCGAGGTATTCGTCATCGACGATAATATATTTTATCATACAGTATCTAGGGTTAGTGCAACGATAAAGGTCTTGTCGGTTTCTTGGATGTCGAGAGAGTGTTTGTTAGGATAGCCTAACTCTAGCCGGCGTCTTGCATTGGTCATCCCTATCCCTCCTACGGCTCTTCTATGCAGGGTGCCTTTCGAGTTTTCTACAGAGAATTTTATCTTTTTTTCTTCTGCGTGTAATTGTATTTTAATATAATCACTCCCTGTGCTTGAGTTGCTATACTTAAAAGCATTTTCTATATAAGGGAGTAAGATAAGAGGTCGTATTTTTTGAATTCCTGTATGACCAGATATATCAAAGACAAGTTTGAGGTGCTCTCTTCGGAGTTGCTCTAATTTGAGATAGTTTTTGAGATAGGTTATTTCATTGTTAAGCGGTACTGTATCCGCTTCCGTATCATAGAGTTGGTATCTCAGCAAATCTGAGAGTTGCATGATGGTGTCTGGTAAGTGCTCGCTTTTTTTCTTGGACATAACATACATATTGTTGAGGGTATTGAACAAGAAGTGCGGATTGACTTGTGTCTTAAGGTAGGCCAATTCTGTATTAAGTTGATCCTGCTTTAAGTCCTGCAACTTGATAGAAGTGGAGTAAGATATCTGAAACAACTTGAAGGCGACAGCCATAGCGACGATCCCAGCGTTACTCCAGAGGTTACCTAGCAGATAATTATAAAAATCATAGATCGTTAAGGCCTCCAAATCTTCTATCTCCACACCTGCAATTTTACTATCAAAAAACAAGAGATAGGGATCCATCCATATGAGATAGTTGATACACACGAGGATAACAACTGTTATAGCTGTGTAAAGACAATATAGGGGCACCTTACCTTTTAGAAATAGGCGAGGCAAGAGGACATATATATTAAAGTAGACCATAACCATATCGAGAATTATGGTTATCAATACCTGTATAGGTAGGCCTATTGCTTCTGTCACTCCCACCCAGCTTAGCAATTCATCTGCATAGATGAACAGCCAGAATAGAATATGCCTGACGATCCTGTATCGATTATTGAAGAGGGCATCGTGTAACCACTTAGGTATTTCCATTGAGCTTTCCTTGTCAGTTACAAACGTATCCATAATCACAAGGTAAGAGAATATGCTAAGTATAATAAAAGTGCCCCTAAGTATAAAAAAAGGCAGGAACTATAAGCGGCTGAGGTTACCTGAGCACGGTATCCATCTCTACATTAGTTGCTTGAATTACAAGCCGAGCCCTTCGCTTTTGCGTTTATTCGATCGTATACCCTTCTACAGAGAAAGCAAAGGATTTGTTTCCATTATCTGCGATCATTATAGCTTCTATGAGTGGATTGATATCCTTATCCGAGTTGAGTTTCACGATAAAATTGGCACCGCTACCCCCTGAGGTATCTTCTTTTTCTATGACATAATTAACGGTAGCCATCGGTGCTAGTCCAATAGGGTGCTTGATAAAATTCTTGACAAGTTGCCCCTCAGTATTGTAATAGTCGATTGTGGAGACAAAAAGTGAATCAGATAGACTTGTGTTCCGAATGCTCAATGTTGCGGACAACAAAGCTTTCTGATTGAGCCGATTGATGTATATATCGGAGTAAATAGGCACGTATACAACTTCTTCAAACTTTTTGTCATTACTCGATAGCTCTCTGTGCAGCTCTAGTGAAGTCAGTTCATCCTCGCCAGTTACTGTCACATTGGGATCTGGCGTAGTATTACATCCTATTAGGAGAAGGACCGCTACAGGGGCGATTGCGTATCTAAGGTATATTAAAGTCCGTGTCATATTATTTTTTTAGAGGTTATACTGCAATATCTTCGACTTTAGGCTTTTTACGAGCTTGTGGAGATTGACTTATTAGCGCAAATCCAAAGGTCATAACACCTAATCTACCGATAAACATCATAATTGATATAATAACTTTGTTAGCATCACTAAGTTCACTTGAGATGCCGGTAGAAAGGCCTACCGTGCTTAGGGCTGAGGCACACTCAAATAACAACTTGTCAAATGAGAATTTCATACCATCTATCTGCACGACCATCCAGGTTCCCAATAAGAGGAGTACTATGTAGAAAATAGTAGAAGAGATAGCTAGATAAACCTTATCTACAGGAATTTCCTTATCGAAGAAAGTGATGTGCTTTCTCTTTTTGAGTATAGAGTAGAGTAGTCCGAATAGTGCCGTTATGGAAGTTGTCTTGACACCACCACCTGTACCTGCTGGAGAAGCCCCGATGACCATTACAATAATCATAATGAGGGTGCCACCTAGTTTGAGATTTTCTATCGGAAAATTATTGAATCCAACAGTTGTATGGGCAGACACCAACTGGAAGAATGCGATTTTGAGTCCTCTTATACCCTGGGATACCAAGAGGCCATCAGAAAAATAGAGCAGCAGCGTCCCGACGACTATCGTGAATACAGTAGTCGCTAAAATTATCTTTGAGGTAAGCGTAACGTGTTTTCTCTTGCGTACAATCTTAAGCCAAAAATCCAGTAAGACAATAAACCCAACTGAACCGAGTATGCTTAGCACCAGTATTGTAATATTGATCCAATGATTGCCTTCAAACGAGGTAATGGAATCAGAATACAGACTGAAACCTGCCGTACAGAAGGCCGATATACTATGGAAAATTGCTGACCATATAGGATTTTCTACGCCAGCCTTGGTAAAGCCAATGTACAGCAGCAAGGCCCCGATCGTCTCAATCAACACAGTAAATATTAAGACACTGTAGATAAATGAAATTAATGGATATCGCTGAGGTAAGTTGAATTCTAATCTGAGAAGACGGGCAGATAATTTGGGTAAGTGGTGGCTATGCTTGAGAATAATAAAACTACTTAGTGCCATATATCCTATGCCACCTAGCTGGATAAAAAATAGTGTAGAGAGCTCGCCAAAGAAGCTCATAGAAAGACTAAAGTCTATAGGAGATAAGCCGGTAGTGCTCACAATAGATGTGGCGAGAAACAAGAGATCTACAAAAGAAATATCTGCAGATTGGCTTACGGGTAGCATCAAAATCCCTAGGCACAACAAAGTCAAGACAATGTACCCTTCTATCAACAAGTACAAGGATGACTTAGAGCTGCGCTTGGTGTTAAACAAATGTCTTTTAATGCGATCTACTATAAACATTACAATTTTATCTAGCCTCTAAAGCTAGACAAATAACTTGCTCTTTTAGAGTATGTTGATTGGATAATCTTTATAGCTCAAGTGGGCTCTGGCCTCAGTGTAATAGCATATTAAGAATTTGCTACTTAATAGACTCTTGGTGTAGGCACTTGTGTGCTGGGTACTGCTATTATCTAGGAAAGCTAATTTTGGGTTGCGCCTAGGGATAGAGAATGCGTTTCAGGAAGTCCATTAGTTAGCCATATCCTATGTTGGGTTAGGCATACGCTTGCCTCTATTATCACTCCACGTATTCAGTAGCCACGCTTTCTTCTCCATCTTGGATAGCATACCTGATACGACATCTACAGTACCCTCATCTTCTACAGAGGCAGCAGTCTTGATTATTTCCCGCATAGATTTTATGAGTTCAGCTTGATTGTGCAGTATATGGCGGGCCATCTCTTGGTCGCTGAGCAGGTTTCTTGATTCCGGTATTTCAGTTTTGTCTAGATACTTGTGTAGAGTGCCATCAGGATTGTGGCCTATGGTCAGTATTCTTTCTGCAATGTCGTCAATCTCTTCCTGAGCATCGTTATAATACTGCTCGAATAACTTGTGTAAGTCAAAGAAACTTTTGCCTTGGACATACCAGTGAAAGCCTCTTAGATTTTGATAATATATATTGTAGCTGGCTAGTAGTTGATTCAGTCGATCAGCTACACCTTGGAGTTGTTTTGTATCTATACCTAGATAATTCATATTAAAAATATTCTTGTGTGATATAAAATGGGATGATGTTAGAACAAGTGCATATTTGGTCCTTAACTGGCTGCTAAGAGTTCATCTCTAAGGTTGGTGAGACTAGTGAGTTGTTCTGATATTTTTTGCTTCTGTGCTTGTAATAATACTCTGAGACCAGAATTTAGATTGAGCTCTAGAGTTTTATCATAGTCTTCTATGAGTACCGTTGATCCTCTTTCTATTTCGTCTATTATTTGCGGCAAAGAATTATCTAGAACACTTAATTTTATATCGATAAACATTCTATGTAGATCACCTAAAAAACTAGTGTGTACTTCTGGATCTTTGCCGATTTTACTTGCTTCAAATTCTAGTTGCTTTCGAAATTCTTTTCTTTCTGCGCCATATTTTTCCATCCATTTTTTTAGAATAGGATTGGAGGTCGCTGAATAAATTTTTTCATAGCCTTTTTCTGCATCGTGTAGTCTGACCACTAAATCTTGTAGGGCTGATTTTGCTTTTAGAAAATCCATATTAATTTATTTTTTGTTAAGAAATATTTTTCGCTTTAGGCATTAGGTGTGCAGCGAATGTCATTAACCATACTTGTTGAGATAGCGTTTGTTCGGATTCTAGCCAATAGTAAAAGTGTCTCCATAAGCAAGCTCCGACACCTAGTATTGCCAACGCATAACCAATAAGCGTCTGAATAACACAGACGAGAAAGCAAAAAAAAATACCTCAGAAAGCAGCCGAACAACTAGAAGATGTAATTGTGAATACCACACTCTTTTTTATGCCCTAATAGGATGCACAGGCTACTGTGTGATTGCGCCTATGACAAAGAATAACAGATTTGTAATTTTCTATTTACTTGGTTCTGTTTTGCTCTGTGATATCGCTAGGGACGATGCTGTGCATAATGTCCCAGTTGAGCCTAATAAGTGTGTAGAGCAAATCTAGAAGATCCGTGTATGAAGCAAATAATTCGTTGGCTACCTTATTTTCAGGGCTGCTTTTCTTCATGTCGATAAGTAAGCTGTAGCCATCATACATTTTGGTCATTTCATTGGTTTGATGCATAAAACGATCTAGAGCTTCGTCAAACATTTCTTGCTTGGTGTCATCGGCCTTGGGTAGGATGACATGTACATCCTCTACTAGGTGGTCCACCATAATGGTGTCGAGCATCTGCAGAGGTGATTTTCCAAAGAACTCACATATCTTAAGACATGTTTTCGCATTTGGCTCAGCGTAGCCAGACTCGTAGGAAGCGATATTGTTTCTATTGATGCCTAGCGCTGTAGCCAATTCTTGTTGGCTTAGGGCATTGAGACGCCGCAAGAATTTGAGGTTTTTACCGAGATGGGTTGGTTTGGGTATGGACTTTCTCTTCTTTTCCTGTTGCTGCATCGCACAAAATATTGTTACTATTATTACCAAAAATAGAGAATAAAGCTAATTTTATTCAACGTTGCGAACAATAGATTCCAATTAGAGTAAAGTAGATTAGAATACAGACTAATGCAAAAAGACAGACTACCCCTTGCGAATAACATTAAAATCTTGAGAAAGAGGGCGGGGTTGAACCAAGAGCAGCTTGCTGATAAGCTCAATATCAAGCGGTCTAATGTTGCAGCCTACGAAACCAAGAATGTAGAGCCTCGATTAAGTATTATCCTTGAAATTGCACGACTTTTTGATATCAGTATCTCTACACTGCTAGAAGAAAACCTTACTACAGACTCGACTTTTCCACCCTTTGAGACGGCGGAGACGGCCAGTGACGCAACATTTGAGAAAAACGTCATTGACATTAACAAGACCGATGTGAATAGTTTTATCACCAAGTCGATAAATATCAAAAAGGTACTGGAGGGCTTTAAGTCTTTTTACAATTTCCGGAAGTCTAAGCTCAAAGAAATAACCCCTCATAATCAGAAAATCATCTTTGACATAGAGAATTTTATACAACTGATGGAGGATCTCATTGCCCATAATGAGGCCATGATATCAATGCTCTCCTCTATAAAACGCTAATTACCAGACAAGAAGAGGCTTCAGTCTCATAAGTCCGCCTCTTGCCCAGTTGCTCTCTGTATTCCTCACTAATGCTTGCCTATTTTAAGGCAGTTCTACTCACTTCCCTTTTATATCTGGCCCCCTTTAACTGTGTTGTTGCTTTAATACACATAGCTGGCACTAAGCTGTCTCTATGTGTTAGATTATCTGTGTACTAATGAGGCAAAATTCCGAGTCGGTGCCAGTAACAAAACTGCGATTGTGCTAAATTAATTCAATGCTTACAATTCGTAATGTGCAAAAAAGACACTATTTTTAATTTATTCACATATTTTATGAATTAAATGTGTCAATATAACACACTGATAGTCAATTAATTATGAGCAAAAGCAACACAATTAGTGAATATTAATCACATTATGTGTTGCTTAAA
The DNA here is from genome assembly GCA_937929835.1 of uncultured Saprospiraceae bacterium. Lineage (GTDB taxonomy): Bacteria > Bacteroidota > Bacteroidia > Chitinophagales > Saprospiraceae > RFSX01. The sequence goes on from CALFUU010000039.1 coordinate 6,536, forward strand.
TTCACAAATGAGTGTATATTTGTATTGTAATATTTATTAATTGAATAAAAACAACAGTTATGCCACAGTTACAATTCGAAGATTACTACAGAATGAATCACAGAGCTTTGACTTCTTTTGCTTTAAAGCTCACCAACAACAAAATGGATGCGGATGACCTTGTACAAGAGACAGCGCTGAAGGCATTTAAGAACTTTAATAAATTTATCGAAGGTTCCAATTTTAAGAACTGGACCTTTACCATTCTCAAAAACACTTTTGTGACAAAATACAACAAGCGTAAAAAATCCAAAGTGGTCAGTCTACCCGTAGAAGAGATGGAGTTTGCTGTGCTTTCTGATAGTACAACAGAAGAGAAATCTAGTAAGTCTACACGATATTTATATGTTTCATCCAAGTTGGAGCAGCTTAGTGATAAATCTAAAGAGCCATTGGTGATGTATATCAACGGTTTCCAATATCAAGAGATAGCAGATAGCTTAGATATTCCATTAGGTACTGTAAAAAGTAGAATAAATTACGCTAGAACAAAACTCAAAAAGGAGCTGTCTAGAAAGGCTGGCTAGTTGATCTCCTTCGATACACGAAGAAGAGTTCTACTTTAAATATTTATAAAGTCAAAAAGTAAATACAATGGGAAATAGATCAAGCAATACACTTATGTTGTTGACAGGAATAGTGGCAGGTGCGGCTACAGTATATTATTTCAGTACGCCAAAAGGAAAAAAACTATTAGAAGTGTTAACTGCTAAGGGAGAAGTTCTTAAAGAAGAAATCAAACAACAAGCTGAATCTCTATCAGGAGAAATTAAGTCAAAGGAGGAATCGCTCGTAGAAGTGGGTGCGGATTTACTCAGTAAAGCAAAAGCATCAGCCGCCAAAGTGGATGATCTAGTTTCAGAAAGTTTCGAAAAGACAGAATCAAAATTTAATGACGGAATAGAAGCTGCTGCCAAAAAATTAAAGAGGACATAAATACGTACGATGGAAACCATAAAACAAAACAAGGACAATGTATCTATACCCAGTACACTCGGAGAAAATTACTACTATGTCAAAACCATAATCAATAACAAAATTGAGATTGTAAAATTGGAGTTACTGCAGCAGGTTGCTTCGGTGAGCAATATCATATTGATGTCTATTATAGCATTTTTTGTTTTGGCCATCATATTGATGCTAATTGTTGTCACCTTAGTAGTGGGCGTGGCACAGATAGTGGACTCCTATCTCTATGCTCTCCTCTTAGTTAATGGCGGACTCATAGGCGTGTCTATACTTATGTATTTTCTGTTTAGATCCAGAATAAAAAGGGCCATAGAAAATAGATTTATCAATCTTATTCTCGAAGAAAAACCTACTCTATGATACAACAAAGAATAATTGAGTTAAGAAAAGAATCTGAGAAGGCCGAACGACTTCTACTAGAAAACATAAAGAGCTTCTCTCCTACACGGATGCTCGGTTTCGATGAGCACAACACAAGCGGTGGCCAGAATAATGCCAACACTCTAGCTTCTCACAATCTAGATATTCTGTCTATAGCTGGTCAGGTGCTGGGCTTAGGCTTAGGAATGACTTCTGTTGCTAAGACAATTTCACGCGTGAGATACTTACTTTCACGTCTAAAATAGAGGATTATGGCACAAGGGCGATTGCAGACGATTTGTTATACGTTGATCATTTTATTGATTAGTGGATATATCCTTTATATAGGTGCTCCGATTTTTATTCCTATAATTTTCGCTATTCTCCTAGGTGTATTCTTGAATCCTGTGTACAATAAGTTAATACCTTTTGTAAAAATAAAGTGGCTGACTATCGTTCTGACTTTTACTTGTCTCTTTGTACCATTGGTATTGTTGGCGACCCTGTTTTCTATTCAGTTAATGAATATTTTTGAATCCCTCCCGTCTATCGATCAGAGTCTCAATGATGGGATCAACAAAATTGTCAATACAGTCAATAAACTAGCGCCCTCTGTAAACCTAAGCGCTCACAACCTGATAGAAGGCGGTGAACAATCTGATCTCCGTGGTCCGCTAAAAATGATAGCTCAGGGTCTAACCTCTACTTCATCTATAATCGCCTCATCTGGTCTTGTCATTATTTTCGCATTTCTTCTGATGTACTATAAGAAAAGCTTCAAGAGATTTATCATTGATTCTTTTGACAGGCACAATAGACCCGAGATCAAAGGGGCTATGCAGGATATCAAAAATACTATACAATCTTACATCGGTGGCCTTGGTCTAGTGGTCGTCTTACTCTCGGTATTTAATACCATCGGATTGACATTGATAGGGATCGAATACGCTATTTTTTGGGGAACACTTGCTGGAATATTGGCTATGATTCCATATATCGGCACGTTATTAGGTGGTATGCTGCCTTTTGTCTTTGCTCTATCTACAGCTGAGGCCAGTTGGCAACCCATCGCTGTAGTGGCTTATTATTTATTTATTCAGCAGTTAGAAGGCAATTTTATTACGCCAAAGATTGTGGGTGACAAAGTAGATATTAATCCTTTGTTTGCCATTCTAGCACTCTTATTTTTCGGTAGCTTTTGGGGGATAGCTGGCGTCATATTGGCCCTACCGCTTATCTCTATAGTCAAGATTATCTTGGAACACTTTGACGAGACAAAGGCACTTTCGATATTGATGAGTTCAGATATCACCGAGTTGGCAGAGCCTGGAAGAGAATCCAACTAGATAATCAAGCGGACTTTTATCCTACTCTCCTGACCTTGCACACTTCACCTATTTCTCTCTTGATTTGTCTTATCATATAACCACCTAGGTGTTTACGATGAAGGTAAGACGGTCTATCCCAGTCATTTCCATTAATAGTGAGTTAGCGCTTTTTGCTAAGTATAATAAAAGGCACCCTAAGTATAAAAAGAACCTAGGGTTGCTATAAAGTGTCCGTTTTACAAGGGTTTAGCGACCTAGATTTGTAGTAGCAATAGAAACAAAACCTATGAATCTTCTTCACATCACTAAAAATTTCACGAATATGAAAACGTTAAATCTAAAATTAATCGGACTATGGATTGTGTTAGCCTTGTTCAGTTCTTGTTCAGATGACCTCTCGACAGACCAGCAGTTGGCAGAAGAACCTAAGGCAGAAATAGAAGTACACGATCACCGTACTTGTAATCACGATAGTTATATGGAGCACTTACTCTCAGATCCAGAGTATAAGGCAGCCTATGACAAGAGAATGGCTAAGTACAAAGACTATGTGACCAATGTTGCAACCACACGAGCGCTATGCTCTAACCCTACAGTTATACCAGTTGCGGTACACTATCAAGGAGCAACAAGTGTAGACGTCGGCTGCCTCAATACACTAGCTGTAAATGCGATAGCTGCCTTGAATGCGGATTTCCAAGGTACCAATGCGGATATCAATAGCTGGACAGGCAATGCAGCATCTTCTTTTCCTGGTATCAACTATGGAGAGGCTTGCCTACAGTTTGTCCTAGCCAACCAGAATCACCCTTCTGGATATGGACTGACCAATGGTGATCTAGCCGTGACGATCAATGCAACAACAGGAGACTCTGATAGCAACTGGTCTGGATACCTCAATATCTTTGTCAAAAATGCAGGTGGTGCTCTAGGATACTCACCGCTCGGTGGGGCAGGTAATGGTGATGGCGTCGTCGTGAGTCAGAGTGCCTTCGGAACAGGTGCCAATTGTGGAAATGTAGGTTCTAATGCGCCCTTTAATCTAGGCCGAACCTTGACACATGAGCTGGGCCACTACTTATTGCTCGATCATATCTGGGGAAATGGATGTAATCAAGATGATGGTGTAGCAGACACACCCAATTCTGCACAGGAGTATTATGGTTGCTCTACGATAGGGGCAAGCAGCTGCGGATCTACAGATTTACACATGAACTATATGGACTACTCTGATGATGCGTGTATGTACATGTTTACAGTAGGACAGGCAACGGTAACAGAGAACTATGTAGCCTCTAGCTTGAGCAATATCACCAACAATGCCGCATCAGTCATCAATGGTACCACGACGACCGGAGGCGGAGGCACTACAGGAACTGGCGGGACAGGTACAGGAGGTGCGGGAACAGGCGGCACTGGAGGCGGCACTTCAGTAGTGTGCACAACTCCAGCGAGTACTGATACTCAATTATTATCGAGCTCTAGTGTCAAAGTAACTTGGGAAGCACAGCCTACTGCGGAGAAATATCAAGTGTTCTACAGAGTACAAGGCACGACAAGTTGGACAGTAAAGTCGGCAGTCATTGCCGAGAAAACTCTAGCAAGTCTAGCACCGAGTACGACCTATCAGTATAGAGTCAGAACCAAGTGCCCTAACGGCTGGACACCATTTACTGCAACGGAAACATTCCAGACGACAGGTGGTGGAGGTACGTCAAGTACTTGTGGAGCCCCGACGACGAGCTTGGTAGAAGTGCAGACAGCAACAACAGCTAAGGTGACTTGGGATGCGATGCCTCAGGCAACGAGATACCAGATACGATACAGAATCCAAGGCGGAGGCAGCTGGACAAACAGATTCTCTACAGTAGCGCACAGAACACTGACAGGTCTGCAGAATGGTGCAACATATGAGTATAAGATCAGAACGAGATGCCCTAGTGGATGGACAAGCTTCTCAGGATTGGAGACTTTTGTACAGTCACTCGGCGCACCTACAGGTGGAGGCTCTAACCTCAATACGGTAAACTTCAACTTGACACTAGATGATTATGGATCAGAGACGAGCTGGGAACTAGAAGACGCCAATGGCAGTGTCGTAGCCAATGGAGGACCATATGGAGATGGCAACAATGGCATGTTGGTAACAGAAATGTTTAGCCTAGAGGATGGCTGCTACATCTTATTTGTCGATGACGCTTACGGAGATGGTATCTGTTGTGCTTATGGTTCTGGATCTTTTGAGATCACAGACATCAACGGCACACAAGTCGGTTACTCTAACGGAAATTTTGGCAACTATGATTATATAGAATTCTGTGTGGTCAACAATGTGGTGACATTCAGAGACGAACAGAAAGACGAGAAGGAGCTCAATCTAGCTCCGAAATCACTTAATCCGATTAATGTGGAATAAGCCTTCATAGGTGAAGCTTAATCGAGGCTGTATCAGAGGAATCTGGTGCAGCCTTTTTTTTGTCTACAATAAATATTGGGTGAGTATTGGCGCATATGGGTGGTGGTACAAATCAACGAAGCGAATGGAGTAGGCGATTTGTGGCTGTACGAGGTATGTCAACCTATCGCTTGTCAGTCACAGTATATTTTTGATTTTGACTTTGTAATACTTGCTGTTTTCTCTCCAATTTATTTCATCAAATATCTCTGCAGTTCTCAAATCGTAAATATTGGCATCCAAGAAATTTTCAAGGTTTTCTTCTTGGATAGTTTTATCAGTTTGTACTATTAGGTCTTCAAGTTTTAATTTGGTTTTTATTGTCTTATTGTATTTAGCGTGTTCGTCCTCACTTCCAATCATCATTCCATAGCTATCACTATTAGTTAGATAGTATTTCATTTCAAATTCAATCTTACCATTCTCGATTACACCAAATTTACAATACTCGATTTTTAAATCTAAGGAGTTTGAGAAACTGCCAATCATAGGATTAGCTTTGAAGTCATAATATTTATTTTCAAGTTGCAGTATGTTGTCTACAACTATTCTTTGATCATAATTTGTAGTCTCAAAAAATGTATTGAAGTTGCCATTTGATTCAGACTCTTCGTAGAATGGATCGAAATACTTGAAACTCTTCATTTTGAATTCAACCCAAATAGAATCGATGATTACGGTTCCCAAAACATTCTTTGAAATTCTATGCGTTAACCTGCCTCCTTCAAAGTTCATCTTTGGAATTAGCGGTTCTAATATTTCTTTATAATCTCTTTCCATTTTATTTGAATATCGTGATTATAATTAAATTGATAACACAGATTTACAACGTAGTAAAACTGAACTGTATCTCAAAAGTAGCATTGTGAGTACTGTTTTTATTGTCTTTTGTTATTGAGTGATTGCGACCTTTGATTTGTTTATTGACACGATGCTTAAGGATCTTTATTTCATAGAGCTCTCCAACATTTCGACTCATCGCTTTAGCAAACAGATTTGCTTTTACTATTGCTTGTTGCGTAAGATCATCTATGCAAGATTTCATAAAGGAATCTTCGATTGAAATAAAAATGTCTTGATTACTAAAAGTTAATCCATCCAATCCAGTAATTAGTTTCTCTATTCTTTCAAGGTTGGTCCTATCTGTTTTTAATTCAAATTTTGACCCGTTGAGTGGAATAGCTCCTTTTGGAAGTATAAGTGTCGGATCCTTTTTTTCTTCTATCTCCTTATAATCAATGTTGTGTTCCTGTAGATATTTGAACACCACTTCCATATTGGCTTCATAATTTTTGTTGCGCTTCTCTTGGTAGTCTTCATCGCGAAATTCGGGCAAATATTTTTCGCTAATAATAACGGTATGTTTTTTTGGGCGGTACTCATATTCATAGGTATCGATTACAGAAACAGTAATAAGTTGTCCAATGGCTGGAGCTGTCGCGGCTATAAGGAGGAGCAAGGCTGAGGCGCATGTTCTAAGCATAGATGTTGTTTTATAAGTGGTTGTCTGTCCCCTTGAGAAACAGCACTTTATGAAGGTAATAAATACAACTTGGACAAATTGGATAAAGAAGACACGTAATGATTTATTCCTGTAGATTTTTAATCATCCTGATCTGATTATCTCTGACCGAGAGGATGGTTCTAATAGCTCAAAACTCCATTAGTGGCGATAAATAGCCTATTCGTGGAGTGGGGCTAGAGTTCTGCATGTCGAGGACGTCAAGAAGGGCCATAACAACTCGGACGCTAGCTTGTTAACATCCTGTTAAACCATTGATACAGAATAACTTAGGCAGAGAGTAGGTTGTTTTGTTATCAAAGAAATCAGACGAAAATGAAGCAATTTGGTTTATTATTAGCAGCTAGTATTTTGGGTGGATTTGTGGCCTTTGTAGGCTTCAGCGCTATAGCTCCGAGTGTCACTGTTATGGAAAATCAATCCCCTAAGGCTGTATTAACTTCCGCTGGTTATGGTCTAGATGCAGGAGCACCCTTTGATTTTGTAAAGGCAGCTGAAAAGACAACACCAGCAGTGGTGCATATAGAGGCATCAGAGACAAAGGCACTCACACAACAACCAAGTATAGGCAAAGACTCTCCATTTGGTGGGATGTTTGATTTCGGAGAGCTATTTGGTCCACAGTTTTTTGGACCTAAAAATGGAACAGGCTCAGGGGTTATCATTTCTGAGGACGGCTACATCGTGACCAACAATCATGTTGTCGGTTATGCCGATGAGATTAAGGTTTCGCTTTCTGATAAAAGAGAATTTACGGCTATCAAGGTAGGGACCGATCCCAGTACTGATCTAGCGTTACTCAAGATAGATGCGACTGGCTTGTCACCAGTAGCGTTTGCAGATTCTGATAATGTACAAGTCGGAGAGTGGGTAGCAGCAGTGGGTAATCCATTTAGTTATCTCAAGTCGACGGTGACGGCAGGAATTGTTTCTGCTAAGGGTAGAGACATAGATATTATACAAGGAGAAAAGGCGATAGAAGAGTTTATACAAACGGATGCAGCCATCAATCCGGGTAACAGCGGTGGTGCCTTGGTCAATATAGATGGAGACCTCATAGGCATCAATACGGCAATAGCGACGCCGACTGGTGTATTTGCTGGCTATTCATTTGCAGTGCCTGCTAATCTTGTCCAGAAAATAGTCAAGGAGATAAAGGAAAATGGAGATATACAAAGAGCAAGGTTGGGTGTGATGGGAGATAGTGTAGACCCAGAACTGATCAAAGAGCATCGACTGAAAACAGATACGGGCTTCTATGTGGCGAGACTGGAGCCTGGCAGTGCTGCACAGCTAGCGGGGGTTCTTCCTGGAGATGTTATAGTAGAAGCCAACGGCAATAGTATAGGTGGTTATGACGACTTAGTGGACGTGATGGAGTTTGCCAAAGTAGGCGATACGATTAACTTGAAAGTTAATAGGAAAAACAAATTTATGACTATAGTTGTTAGGCTAGTCAAAGGTATATAAAGGTAAATCGGTAAGATAAAGTTGGTTTTTCGTTTTGTTTTGAGACGTCTGCTCTTCCCAAGGGCAGGCGTTTTTTGTTTCCTGAATTGCGCAAATAACACATAGATTAGAACGGAAATGTTATTTTCGGGTATAACTATTCTCGATGCGACACTTCATACCCTTATTGTTTACCCTAATTTTGGTGATTTTAGGGATAACCACTACCTGGTCTCAAAACGCCAAAAGTGGCACTTTACCTACTGATACAGAGAAAGACATAAGCGGTACAACCTTTCTGGACTGCGATACAATAACCCAGGAAATAGTAGATGTACTCTTTCGGTTCTCCTATCTCGATGCGGAGACAGTGCAGACTAAGACTGACTCTCTGTACCCCTTTCTAGCCCCAGACTGTGTGATGGGCAATGTATATAAATACATGCTAGAGGCAAGAACCAAAGTCAACCAAGGGCATCCTCAGCAAGCTATTTCTGATTATTACAAGGCACTAGATCTGTCAAATGAAATCTCCAACAGTACTTTAAAGAAAGATATTGTAAAGGGTATCGCAGTCATACACTCTGACGATGAGCGGCACCATATATCTGAGGCACTCGTAGATTCTGCCTACAGGATACCCTGCCATCCCGATAGTTCTAAGTGTTTTGAAGCAAATGTCTCTTTATTGATCAACAAGGGTTTGTATCAATCATTACAGGATGATTATCAAAGTGCCATCGGCACTTACGACCTTGCAGACAGTTTGACCAATGTCTATGAGATCAAGAATCCATTGTTTCAGGTAGCCATACGTAATTCTTTAGGGAATATTTACAGTAGCCAATTAGATGATGATGCCTCAGCACTCGAAGCCTATAAGAGTGCCCTAGATGCTTGCCCTAAAAAGCACAATTTTCGATTTGCCCTGATGAATAATATTTCTTCTATGTACCTAGGGTTAGGAGAGCGGGACAGTGCCAAAACGGTTATCAATAAAATTATCACCCAATCTGAGAACCCTGCACGTAAAGTATCAGCTTACATAAATCTAGGTAGGATGGATATAGAGGACAAGGTGTATAATAAGGCCGTTAACAACATAAAGAAGGCTCTGGATTATGCCCAAGAATCTAAGAGTGATCAGAAAATAATAGGTGCCCAGAATATGCTCGCCACAGCGTACTACCTCAAAGGTGATTATCTGCTCGCCAAGCCTCTGTTTGATAATGTAACCCAATTTTATAGCCGCAATCCACTACAAGAAGCGAGTAGGCTCAGTACAGAGCGCTATGTCCATCTTAACGAGATTGCCCTAGTACGACCAGACTTAAGCAAGAAATTCTCAGCACACCTCACCAAGCACGATAGTATCTACGGAGAGGAGCGCCTAGAGCGACTAGATAATCTTGTGAGCAAATATGAAAAGAAAATCCTCCAAGACTCTCTCAGCACGCTAAAGGTTGTCAACGAAAACACGACCTTACGATTAAAGTATAATCGGACGTACATCATCGCGCTTCTACTAGGTCTCTTGTCTCTTTTGTTCATAAGTCGTCTGATCTATAAGCGGTTCCGACGTGAGCAAGTCACCAATCAGACCTTGGTATTTGAAAGTAATGAGCTTAAGACACTCAATGCTCAGCTAAAAGATAAGCTGTCGCGCCTGTCGGTACAGGCAGCTGCCACCCCCCAAGCTACACCTCCCACGGATAGGCTCGAGGTAAGAGGTCTAGATAAGGTCCACCTAGTAGCACCTTCCGATATCTTATACTTACGGGCAGAGAACGAAGGCTCTAGGCTTCACCTCACTGATGGCACTACCATATGGTCCACTCAAGCTCTGAAGACATACTATAAGGAACTAGAGGACAAGTTATTTATCAAAATATTCAGAAGTACAATAGTCAATCTGAACCATATCTCTTGGGTCAATCACGAGACACTAAAGATGAATGATGGAGAGGAGCTCAAAATCGGACGGACCTATAAGAAGGAGATCGTGGAACGGTTTAGGTAGCTCAACCCTTCCCAGCCGCATTTCACCATATTTCTTGTATTTCACCCATTTCTGAGTGCATTTCACCGATGAGGTGTACAAAATGTCGTCCTGTAGCGGCGATATTCAAGCTTGTTTCATATACGAGCTTATGTCCAACTCATTGAATATATATCCTCATAAGACTATCAAACTAACCGCCTTAAGGGGTGAGGAATGGACTGTTGAAGTGTCAAAGCTTTGTTATATCCTTTCCGAAAAGAGTGTTTGCAAGGCCTTTCTTTTGTGTGATAAATCACCCACAGCACTCGAGCCTAAATATCTAAATTCAATGATTGGTGCTTTGGAGTCCCTCTTGGCTTCAAGTGGATTTTATAGAACCCACAAAAGCTATCTAGTCAATCTATCCCACCTTAAGCCCTACGGTTTTTATCCAGGCGAGACACTAACACTTAATAATGATGTAACTGTACCCCTTTCGAGGAGAAGGCGGCAGAGTTTTCATAAGACCTATATAGAATACATAAAAAGTGTAGAACATAATATTAGCCAATCATTAATATTTAATTCAAAAAAAACCAATGAAAAGACTGAATGATGTATGCTATCTGATACCTGTGTTGTTACTTCTAAATACAGGATTGCAAGCGCAAACAGTGTCTTCTGAGTACACCACAAGCTCTATCACACCACTAATGGTAAAATTTGATGAATATCAAGACACGGAATGGGCCTTTGAGGAAGGATTTAAGCAGATAAACTTATCCAACAAGTATTTTAACAATACTCTTGATGGCAAATTGGTCGCTGCGATAGGGAAGAAAGAATACATTGCCAGCTTCAAAGAAGAGATAGAACGCTATACACCTAGAGAAAGTAAACTGATGAAAAGAGTTGTAAAAGGTGTAGAGTCAGGTGTGGCTTCTGCAATGATAGGAGAGAAGGCCTTGCTCAGTCCTACAGACTCATTAGGTCTAGCCTTCGCTCAGACTTTGCAAGAAAACACCAACATAGATGAGAAGATTCTCAAATTATGGGCGAGAAAAGATGCAATGGGCAACTTTATTACGCTAAATCAAAGAAGCGAATTGGCCCTGAATACGGTCGATCTTCAGAATCAAGTGGATGCTCAGAAGTTAGATGCTTTTAGAGACCTGTTTTACAAAAACTACATCTTCTTGTTTGACTTTGGAGATATTATGGATGCCGAGCGCTATGCTGACAAGTATCCTACCAATGCCGGATTGTCGGCCGCGATGTCCGATTATGTTGTAGAAGTGAATACCTACGTCTACAAGCTGGATATGGACGATAGACTCTTTGAACAAGTAAAGAAAAACTTCAGAACAGGAGATTTTAGCAAATTGGATATACCGATCAAGTATGTGGGCAGATACCTTTCTGTAGCTGAGGCTGGATCTTCTAATAGGTCTGCCAATGCCAGCGAAAGCCCTGCCGAACGCAAAGTGAGAAGAGCGCAAGTCCACGCAGAATTGGCACAAAAGGCCTATGACGAAATAATCGAACTCGCAGAAATGAGGATAGAAGATTTCAAACTCAGAACCAAAGTCACTTCTGGGTTTCCTAATAAGGTAAAAGCCCAAATCGGCATCAATGAAAATGTAAAATTAGACCAAAGATATTTTGCTTATGAGAATGAGCTAGATGATGCTACTGGAGAATTGAAGTCTAATCTCAAAGGTGTTATACGAGTCGCAGAGATCGTAGATAATGTCTCTGATAAGAAAGAGGATGATGGCGGGTATAAGGATACAAGATTCTATCAAGTGTGGGGTGACCCGATAAAGGAAGGTATGTTCTTGGTCCAAGAAAGTGATTTCGGCGTCGGTGTGAGTGCGGGGTTAAGGACTATGCGTAGAGCAAATTTTAATTTTAGAGCAGAGTATAGAGTTTCTCCGTGGCTCAAAAAATTATGGAAATCTTCACCTTTAGTTAATACAAACATTTATGTAGATATATTTTTTGCAGATGCTTCATTTAGTAGCGATGGAAATACAGAAGTCAATCTATCTACAGGTATGGGTCTGAGTACCAAATTTTATATCAATAAATGGATAAGGCCTGAGCCTTATATCGGATACTACCTTTTAGATGGTTTTAATTTTATGAATCTAGGCGTGAGAGCAGACTTCCCTCTGAAGCATAATGTCTTTATCGTTCCAGAGATTGGCTTAAGTACTGCTAAAGGAAAGAATGACAATTTTAGTCCAGTTGTCGTAGGTGTTAGTTTAAAAAGTGAGATATAATGAGAATATTATTCAGTACAGTGTTATTCATAATCCTGATGACAAGCTGTTCTAGCAAAGTCATTATGGGAGCAGTAGAGGCTTATGATCTGGCTAGTCATACCGACGGCACATTAACCGTAAAATCTTGGGTAACAGGAAAAACAAAAAATGCTTCCTTCAATGCAGCGCAGAATGCCTTGTCTAAAGTTTTATTTGATGGGGTGCCTGGGACTGCTGTCAAGCGACCTTTATACAAGGGGGATAGGATGGCTAGTCCGCATAAAAACTATTTCGTTAAGTTACTTGAAAGTCCTTTTCAGTATGTATCTGTAGGCACATATAAAGCTGCAGATAGAATCAAAACTTCATCTGGAGTGAAAGTGGGAGTTGTGTGCACAGTTCAATATAAGAGTCTTATTACTAGACTTGAGAATGATAATGTTATAAAAGCAATGAACGAATGGTAAAGTATTTAATAGGATTGTCGCTAGCTCTTTGTCTCACAGGATTATCTGCTCAAGATTCTCAGCAGAGGGCAAGTATAATGGTTATTCCTTCTGACAATCTCCTTAAGGAACTTGGATGTTTGAAGATGATTGAAAAACAAGGGCTTGATTATCCCTTACGGGATTACCAAAAAGCTTTTATAGATCATGCTGATTTGAAATTTGTTATCAGCGGTATCAAAGAGACTTTTGCTGAAAAAGGCTATCCTCTAGAAGACCTTGAGCAAACGCTGAAAAGCATACAGAATGAACAGAGCTTAGATAATTTGGAAAACTTTGATTACGACGGTAGGGCTTTAGCTCTTAAATCAGCTCGTCCTGACATAGTTCTAGATCTTACATACGAGTTACGTGACAATGGTATGACTAATCAGCTCATATTCAATATTGAGGCAGTAGACGCATATACACTCAAAGGCATTGCCTCGGCTTCTCATCCTGGAATTGAGACGACAAGCAATAATATGCCTAAGCTCATACAAGAGCAAGTTGAGCAGAATATGCATAACCTTCAGGATCTGATCAATAAACACTTCCAAGATGTTGCTGCCAATGGTCGAGAGATATCCCTTAGAATTGTATCGGAGGACGATGCGGTCGATGATTTTCGAAGAGATAGATCCTGTGGTAAGTTACCTATGGCCAATTGGTTACCCAAGTGGCTCAAAGAAAATACAGTCGGTGGATATGGCAAAAGAGTACTCAACTCTGCGAAAGAATTGAAATTTAATCATATCAGAATCCCACTCAAAGACGAGAATGATTATCCGATATCTGCATCTGAATGGTCAATGCTTCTAAGTGACGCCATTTTGGAGCAATGTCCTAATTTGATAGCTATTGACTACTCCAGTGGGTTAGGGGAGGCGTTTCTTGTTATTACTAAATAAATTACAAGACTGATTTTAAAACTACAAAGATGAATTCATTTCATAAATACTTCTTAGTAATTCTATTGTTCTTTGTAAAATCTATCATTAATGGTCAAGATACTAAGCTAAAATTTACCTATGGTGTCTTACCTGTAAGTACAGAAGATGAAAAGAGCTATGATTATGTCATCAAGTCAAAGATCTTCAAAAAACTACTCAATATAAGTTCCTCAGAGTCTATACCAAACTATAGTATGGTGATAAGACCTCAGTTTATAGTCTACAATAGTGATATCTCTGCTACTGCACCACAATACTATACCTCTGATATGGAATTGAGTATAGTGATTTCTGATTTAGGTTCTACAGTTGTTTTTGGGTCTTATGAGTATCCTATTAAGGGTTCTGGCAGATCTGAAGAGAAAGCCATTCTCAATGGTATCAAAAGATTGAATTTCAACACGACTAAATTTAGAGACTTTCTAAAGCAGGCAGATGTCAAGATCGCGGCATACATAGAACAAAATGCAGAAGCTATATTAAGTGAAGCCAAGGTCCTCAAAAACATGGGTGATAACTTGGATAAAGATCAAGCACATATTGTTCTGTCTCGCTTAGGTATGCTGGTACAGCATGATGTGCAAAAGGCAGAAGCGATGACCTATATCAATGACATTTCTCAGAATCTAGCGAAGGTTGTAAAAGTAGAAAATGCTTTACGAGATACTATTGCCATGCAACAGGCAGAAATAGAAGAGATTAAGGAGAAGTACGAGAATCAAAAGGAAATCAACTCAAACTTAAGTTCGACAATAAGCAATATTCCAGTGAGAGACTACTCAGTTCCGACAAGCTGGAATGAATTATTTTTGGGTATAGCAACCAAGGTTTCCTCCAAGTTTATGGAAAGCTTTTAGAATTGCTACCTATCACTGGAACTTGTAACAGGTTCGATCATAGCGGTCGTATAAGAGTATAATATATACCTGTACTGATTTGTAAGGTGCTTCTTTTTCCCTTGGCTAAGACATATTATAATGAAGAGATCTTTATGGAAACTAAAACGTAACTCTAATGGAGGCTTTAAGTCTTCTGTTCTGCTGTCCTATTATATGACTTGGTAACTAGCTTTACACAAAATCCCTAAAAACCCGCTTTACCCAATCCAGCCCATTCGCTCTAGCCGAAGACCATCCGTGATGAGGCAATAATAATTTGCTAGGGAGTCAAGCGATAGAGTAAGGCTATGAAAGCTTTTATGTCTCGCAAAATAATGAAGAGAGATGGTGTATAGTTCTGAATCACTTTTCTCTGCAACTAAAGTTGCTTTTCAGTAGCCTTTCCTCTGAAAAAATTGCTTCATATTCCTTTGGAATGGCTCTGTGTTACATATGTAGGGGTCAGTAGTCCAACACAATACGCATTAAACTATTTTTTAATATAAAGACCGTTAGTTATTATCATTGATTTTCTTAATAGAGCTGGGAGAAAGGGGTGGTATTTTTAATTTTTGATTCGTCTATAAATTGGTCAATTATGAGATTAATAATTTTATGCTTTTTAGTAAGCCTTTTTATTTGTAACAATGCCATTTCTCAATTTGAATGTTGTCCTAAGTTAAGTGAAGGTTATGGTGCAGGCTGTTCAAATGATGATAGTTCTATTCCATCCACTTGTTATGGAAATTTAAGGATTCCATTTTGCCCCATAAGAATAACATCAAATGGTAGCAGCCTATGGACTACTGCTGAAATAAATGATGTACTTCAGACTGCCATCTCTGAGTTTTATTGCGTAAACTTTGAATTATATAATGCTGTAGGTTCTGTAACAAACTACAGTAATTCATCCTTGTTTGATATGTGTCTCCCAAATAGGGTTGGTGCTCCAACGACTAACGACGAAATCGATTTGATCAATTATATTAACAATATTTCAACACCAAACTTTACTACTATCAATATTTTTTTTGTAGACGATTTAAAACTGACAGGTGATGGTTCATGTTCAATCATAGGACCTTCTGCGGACGGTGTTACAAATATTCCATGTCAAGAAAATTACATCGTTATTAGCAAAAACAACTCAATAAATCAAGGAATCACGCTAATACATGAATTGGGACATTATTTTGGTTTACTCCATACGTGGGGAGGCTCACTAGATGCAATGGGATCAAGTTCTTGTAGCTTGGGAGATGGTATTGCGGATACACCAGGCTCAGCCAATATAAGTGATTTGCGAGATTGCAACCCATTCTCTTCATCTTGTAATTTAGCCGCAGCTGCAGCAACTGTTTGTTCTATTTCAACTTCTTTGGCCGATAGGTTGATTTCAAATTATATGAGCTATTCTGATGATTGTAGAAATGAATTCACGCCTTTTCAGAAAAGAAAAATGTGGGATATTATTCGCGAAGAGTGTAGGGATGAATTATGTGTACCTTTAGGAATGCCCCAAATATTAAATACTGGTAGCCCTATAAACCAAGAGACTTATGTACTGAATCCTTATTGTGGTGAATTAGTTTTTTGTGCTGATTTAAGTAATAATAACAATAGGTCTAATAGTGGGAATTGTGTAAGTTGGTCATATAGACAAGTTGGCCAAACTTCTTGGACTTTAATTGAGGATTCTGACTGTATCGATATTTCAAGCTTACCGGCTGGTTCATATGTTATTAGAGCCTTAGAAAGAGCGCCTTTTAATGTTGATTGTATAGGCGATCCATTTTATTTTGCTGTAGTCTTAGATCCTAATTCTTCTAATTGTGATTGTTTTATGCAAGTAACAGGTTGCATTGACCTTTGTTCATCTATAGATTGCAATCCTGATGATACCTATAACCTCGAGGTGTCAGTAAATCCGACAGACCCTAACATCTCAGGTTGTTCACTTGTATTATATGACCCGTCTACTTATGGAGGTTATGGCAGTTCATTTTATGCCACTCCATTTAGTGGTGTAGCGAATAGTCAAATAGATAATATTCAGATAGGACAATGCTATACTTTTTTTAATATTCCAGCCGGAATGGATATTGGCGTACAAGCCCAAATGAATGATCCAAGTATCGGCTCGTGTGAAATAGATCCTAGTGATCCACCACTTTGTTATAATACTTGGGAAAATAATGAGTACAATGCTCCGGAGTGTAATTTCCATAATAGTGCACCTACAATTTGTGATTATCCAGTCAATCTTTCGTGTTCTACCTTTGGACAGGACGTGATTTTGTCTTGGGGTCAAGTTAATGGTGCAGTATCATATGATCTATGTTGGGGTTATACCTCAGCTGCGGTAAATTGTTTTAACGTAACTACCACTTCGTATACTATTGAAGATTTAGACCCTTGTGAACAATTTTTATACTTCAAAGTAAGGACTAATTGCACTTCTACATCAAGTAGTTCCTATTCTCCTGTTGACCAAGAAACTATTGCAACAAAGTTTAGTTGTCAATTAGAATGTGGGTTTTCAAACATAGATGTCTTTTCGATAGATTGTGATTTCTTGTTTGGGAACACTCCAAATATTGGTTTAACAATGATGGTTTCTAATCCTTCTCATGAGTTCTGCGCAAACGCAGGGGTAAATGATGTTGGCAATCCCACGATTGGAAATAACAATTCTGCCTTTTGGCCAAGCATACCTTACGATGAAGTAAATGGACAGATATGTGTCACTGTTACTGACAAAACAGCTGGTTGCACTGAGACAATTTGTGTTGAAGAAATTTGCGATTGTGAACTTGGAAATGGCGATCAGTATTTGGAAGTCGTTTGCCAATCTAATGGGGGCTTCAGAGTAAGTGTTAGAGGACTACCAGAAAATGGGCCATATACCATCAAGGACAATCAAGGAAATGTTTCTAGTGGTATATTTGGTTCAGCAGGATTTCCGCCAGCGAATGGTAGTTGTTATGATTTACCACTACCATCAAATGGACTTGAATTTACGATATGTAGAGAGAATCTGCCATCTTGTGATTGGACGCTAGAAGTATCTGAAAGTGATGTTGCTAACTGCTCTCCCAAATGCAATGTAGCTTATTATTACATTCCACCCAGTTTAACTATCAACTGTGACCAAGACCCGCTAAGTTTTAATTTTACAGGCACTGCGTATACTACTTGTAGTACGTGCACAGCACCTACCTCAACGATTGTCCAGAGCAGTGGTGGTTGCAATGGAACTGGAGCCGTGGTTAGAAATTGGACCTATACAGATGAATGCAACATTACCCACGCTGAAACTCAAACAATTACAATCATTGATGATGGAGGACCAATACTTATTGTGCCCGATGATTTAACTATTGTTTGTAATGCTGATCCATCAGATCTTGATTTGACAGGTAATTATATAATTGCTTCAGATAATTGCACCACCACATTGACTCCAACATACTCTGATAGTGGAACACTGATGCCTGGAGGTACAGTTATACGTACTTGGACAGTTACAGATGCTTGTGGTAATACAACTACGGAAACGCAAGAAATTACAATGTCTGATATCTGTGTATCTATCGCCACCATAGACGACCCCTGCTCCTGCTCTGACCCTATGAACTATTTACTCAACGGCACCTACTACTACCACGAAGTCGTAGAAGTCACGGGTATGACAGGACAGACATGGAATATGACTAGCGTTACCAGTGGCTCAGCTTTTGATGCCAGCGGTAATGTTTTGGCCTTGCCGTTTTTAGGCACTGAGACACCAGTCGGTAGTGGTATTTATATCTGGGAATTTTGGCATACGAGTGCTGTCGGATTCTGTGCAGAGTATACAGAAACAGGTACTGGACAAGTTCTAGATGTCTGCAACACCTGCACCTTACCTGCACTCGCAGTTAGATGTCCAGCAGTGACAGATTTAGGGACTTACGATTGTAGTTCTATAGGAACTGTTCCTGCCTGCCCGACTACAGAAGCGATGGCAGCAGCTGCACCTTATAGCATTACAATAGACAACACCAGTAATTCAGTAGACAACCCAGCACCTTGTGAGAATATCATTGTGACTTGTACAGATGATGCGACACCTAATGCCTGTGGTACTATGTCACAGACAATAAATAGAACAGTTACCTTGATAGATGATCTCAATGGTAATGGCGTATTAGATGCAGGTGAGATGTCTGCAAGTTGCATATATACCTATACGATTACGCCAGATATTACTGATCCAGTAATATCTTGTCCAGCAGCAGCAACAGTCTTTATGGATGCGATGTGTACGCCTGATTTGAGTGGCTTGAGTGCTGCGACTGCGACAGATGATTGCCCAGGTATGGTGACTATTTCGTTTATGGATATTTCAGTACTGACAGGTTGCACAGGAAATGCGAACCCTTACGGACTTATTACAAGAACGTATACAGCAACAGATGCTTGTGGAAATGATAGCACTTGCGATCAGCTCATCACAGTAGAAGATAATACCGCACCGATGGCAGTCTGTCAGGATATAACGGTAGAGTTAGATGCCACTGGAAATGCAGTAATTTCTGCGGCTCAGATTGATGGCGGCAGTTCAGATAATTGTGCAGATCCCGTGATGTTGAGTGCAGCGACGACGAGTTTTACTTGTGCGGATTTGACAGGCACGGGTCCGGGCTGTTCTACAGATATACCAGTTGTATTAACCGTGACGGATGATTGTGGTAATTTTTCTATGTGTACTGCGACGAGTAAGAGACTTGTATGACAATGAGACATTTATCTGGAGTACAGTAAGATTAGAAGACAAAGCGGGCGGAAGTGGCACGTGCCCACCAGACGTTGTGATCAGTTGTACGGATGATATCTGGAACTTTGATGTGACAGGTGGTACACCAAGAAGCTTCACGACATGTATGGAAGTAACCCAACCAGTAGATACGTTACAAGTATTTGAAGATACAGAGCCAAGCAGAAAGAATGCGAATGATGGAGGACCGAGTTTAGGTATGTACTTCGGAGTAAGAGTACAAGCGTACGATCCGAGTTGTGGTTTTGGTGCATGGGAGAGAGAGTTTGAAAACTGTACGCAGTGGATCGTTGTCGAGCCAGAAGGCGGTGTGACGGTAGATGCAGAAGGCAGATTTGTGATACCATCAGGCTTTGATGGCGGCACGATAAATTTCCCAGGAGATATCGAAGTTGATTGCGATGGCTATGATGCTGGTGAGCCGACGTGGATGGAGAGTGCTTGTAACTTGGTAGGTGCAACAGTAGAGACAGAAGAATTTGAATTTGAAGCAGACGCTTGTCTGAAGATAGTCAACACATATACAGTTATCGATTGGTGTGCTTACGATCCTACAGATCCAGATTTAAATCCGATAGATGACGTACCAAACCCAGGTGAAGCGTTTGATAGATTCATCCACGATAGTGGAGAAGTAGAAGGCAGATTTGTACATACACAAGTGATCAAAGTTATCGACACGGAAGCACCAGAAGTGACGAGTGAAGACAACTTATGCTTTGCAGTGACAGATGGCTGTGCGAGCAAGGGATTAAGTGTGAGTGCGATCGGCGTAGACAACGGCGAGTGTAGCAGTGAGTGGTTGAGTTGGGAAGTGAGCTTAGATCTATACAATGATTGGGCTATCGACTGCGTATTCAGCAGTACAGAGCCAGCACAACTACCGAGTGGAGAACCGAAT
>CALFUU010000040.1 GCA_937929835.1 uncultured Saprospiraceae bacterium
CTGAGATCCCTCTAGTGTATTGTACTGACAGCCAATTGCTTGGGCAGTATCCTCGATAACTTTGAGCTGATGTTTTTGAGCAATTGCCATAATTGGAGTCATATCGGCAGCTTGTCCAAATAAATGAACAGGTATAATACATCTGGTCTTCTCTGTGATGGCCGCCTCAATCTTGGAAGCATCTAGGTTGAAGGTGAGCGGGTCGACATCAACAAACACAGGCTTAAGACCAAGAAGACAGATAACCTCTACTGTTGCTACAAAGGTAAATGGGGTTGTAATCACTTCTGAGCCAGATGGCAAATCCAAAGCCATTAAGGCCAACTGCAGAGCATCTGTACCATTGCCACAAGGAATAACGTGATCTACTTCCAGAAAGGACTCTAGATTCTCTTGAAACCGCTTTACAAATGGCCCTTTTATAAAAGCAGAACCATCAATAACTTCTTGAATTGCCTGATCAACTTCGGGTTTAATCTTTGCGTATTGACCCTTAAGATCAACCATTCTAATGTCCATCTTTAGCTCTTGCATCAGTTGATTTTATGTGTTTACCATAAAAATGATAACCGTGTATAGTTTATTGTCTCATAGTTAAGAAACCAAACATTGGTATCAAAGGACACAAGATGCCAACTATCACACACTCTATTGTCAGGACTGCTTACTTTTGTGCATATCTTGAGCCACAAACTATGAAATACAGCATATTCTTCCTCCTTACTTTTATCTCCATAAATCTCGATGCCCAAGACTCAGAGACAGATAAACCTAACAACTTTATTGCCTTCGGTGCCCAATACGGAATTCAGTTGCCTGGCGGAGACTTAGTAGATAGGTTCGGGTATAACTTTGCGACTACCTTTTCCTTAGATTATTATATGCCTAAGTTGAATGGATTTGTGGGGTTGGAGTCTCAAGTCCAGTTTGGGGATCGTGTCAAAGAAGATGTATTGGCTCCTCTTCGATTATCCAATGGAGCTTTATTGGGGACAGATGGATTTACTGGCGATATATTTCTGAGGCGTCGAGGATTCTATTTAGGGGCTTATATCAATAAGACCTTAATCTCTGGAAAGAAAAATCCCGCATCGGGCTTGACACTAGGTCTAGGGGTGGGTGTTTTAGAGCATTTTATAAGACTCCAAAATGACTCGGACAACATCGGCCAAATAAGAGCGGACTATGCCAAAGGCTATGACAGATTATCAAGAGGGGCTGCGCTCAAGCAATCTCTAACCTATCAACATCTAGGAAAAAACAGGAGTGTTAATTACGCCTTTGGAATCTCTATCTTCCAGGGATTTACAAATCCTGTTAGAAGTATCGATTTTGATACAGGTCTGATCCCTGAAGATTCTCGATTGGACATACTCTTATCTATTGACGCGAAGTGGTTTATCCCTATAATCAAGAGCGGCTCTAGGACCACAGAAGAAGTATTCTACTAATAAAGGATGCTCTATATCTACACACTTGTCATAACGCTATACTATTGGGTGATACGGATTGCTGCATTGTTTGGTTACGACCAAGCAAGAAGGTGGTATTCTGGGAGGCAATCCGCACCCACACCAGAAATGCCCAATGAATGGAAAGACAAAAATCGTATCTGGATACACAGTGCCTCTTACGGTGAGTATGAAATGGCCAAGCCCATCGTCGCTCGGCTCCTAGAAGACCCAAGAAATAGGCTCTATCTCAGCTTCTTTTCTCCCTCTGGTTATGAGAATTTGCACTTTGATGATCCACGTATATGCAAGTTATATCTACCGATAGATCTTAAGTCCCAAATGTCAAAGTGCCTTGAAAAGCTAGCACCCAAGAAGGTTCTATTTATCAAATATGAATTTTGGTTCAATCTTCTCAACCTCTTGAGAACAAAGGGCATCCCTTACTACTTCACCAGTATCCATATCAATAGAGACAGCTATATGTTAAAAATACCGGCCCTCAAGAACTTGCTAAGGTCTGCGGCCGGTTTGTATTGTCATAATGCCATTTCTATGAAAATTCTTAAAGAAAAAGGCTTTGACAATCTCTCACTCTTTGGTGACACACGCATCAATAAGGCCCTCCAAAATATGGAAAACCATAGGACTCATCTGCGGTGGACACAATCCAGCAAAACCATATCCTATGGCAGTCTCTTGCCCTCGGAAATATCTATGATGGTAACTATGGTAGAGGCCTTCCCCGAGTGCAATCACCTTATCGCCCCTCACGATATCGATTCAGAAAGTATCAGGAGAGTTACCACACAATTGGATACAAAATACAGTCTATTCTCAGAAGTCGGCAAAGACATAATCCAAAGTAATGTACTGATAGTCAACACCTTAGGAGATCTAAAATATCTATATGCAGATTGCGCAGCAGCCTATGTAGGCGGAGGTTTTAATAAAGGCCCTCACAGTATCATCGAGCCACTAGCCTACGGCGTACCGACCGTTATCGGTCCTCATATCGCCCACTACCCTATGGCTAGACAACTGAAAGAAGAGACCTACCTTGAGGTTATAGATAGGCCTGACCAGCTAGAAGAACGTATCCGAAAAATCTTATCAACGCCGACAAAAACTCCCCAGCAGATTAAGAAAAAAATTAGCGGAATGGCCATCACTCTCGATCTATTGATACAAGAACTTAGTGCTTGATTACTTCTATATTGGGGCCAATAAATTATTTAGAAAATTAAGGGTAGAAAAAATATACTTGTCATTGGGGATTTGATGCTGGACAGATATCATATCGGCAACCATACTCGCCAGTCACCAGAAGCCGATGTTCCACTTATAGAACAAATTCAGATTGATGATAGACTCGGAGGAGCAGGTAATGTAGCACGCAATCTCCTATCTCTAGGGCTCAACCCTATATTAATAGCCCTAGTAGGCAAGGATCAAGAAGGTGAGATTCTGCGACAGTTGTGTGCAAGTACCCTGAGCCAGTTCGAGCTTATCACTTCCGCAGATCGACCGACAACACTAAAGAGCCGAATTGTCGATAAAGAGTTTAAGCAGTATCTTAGACTGGATCGAGAAATAACAGAGGACATATCTGCAACAATGGTGGAGCAGATTATTGACCTTATCGACTCTGTCATCGCCAGTCAATCAATAGAAGCGCTGGTCATCCAAGACTACAACAAAGGCTTACTCACATCTGAGCTTATCCATTATATCCAGAGAACAGGCAAAGAAAAATCGATTCCTATTGTTGTAGATCCTAAAAAAGCACATTTCAAGCGCTTATCTGACTGTACTATTTTTAAGCCCAATCTCAAAGAACTATCTCAAGCTGCAGGTTATAATATAGTACCAGATGAAGATTCTATAAACCTCGCAATCAAGGAGTTAGGACTAGATAAACCGGACTATATAGTCGTCACTATGGCTGAACACGGGATCTATTATCACAACTCAAAGACACAACATAGTGGGATTATTAAAGGGCAGACAATCCAACATCCAGATGTCAGTGGCGCTGGTGATACTGTGCTGAGCACCTTGGTTATGACACTCCTAGAAGGTTTATCTATAGAAAAAATGGCTGACCTAGCTAATCAAGCTGGAGCCGCCGTATGCACAAAAAAAGGCATTGATGTAATTAAAAGAAGCGAGTTAACCTATTGAAAAGCAGGGTTTTAATCCGCCATAATTTATCCTGACGGACATAATCAAACCTATACTTTTACTAATTTAGCCTCTTAGTACATAAATCGATTAATTAAGACACTCAAACTGTGGTACAACCACTATTATTTAAAAAATTCAAGTCGTATGAAATTTAATTTTACACTATTAGGAATGGCACTATTCCTACTTTTTAGTTCTGCGTTAATGTCGCAGACAGCTAACACGCTAGTTGTTTCGGCTCCAGCTGAGATTGCAGGAGCTTATGAGATGCTGCCTGTTACAGGATGGGGGGGTAACCTTACCGCTAATTTAGCTGGTCCAGCAACATTCATTGATGATGGAGCAGGTGTAACTACAGATGCTTGTGATGGTACTATCGCAGATCTAGGTGTATTTTGGGGAATCGCTGACAGAGGTGATTGCCAATTCGGTACTAAAGCATTGGCTATACAATTAGCTGGTGGTAACGTTGCTGTGATTTGCAACAATGTACCTGGTGAAGGTCCTCCAAATATGGGAGTCGGTGACAACGGTGATGGCGCTCAAGTGACTATACCAGTTATCGGATTATCGTTTGAAACTTGCGAAACTCTGAGAGTCGTCGGTCAAGGAACACAAATCGATGTAAACGTAGAATTCAGATGTGGAACTCAAGACTATGGTCCTGAATATATCTGGGGTACAAATACTGGTGAAGGAGACTTTAATGGTGGCCTAGGCGAATGGACTGTAGTGAGCGATGCACCTAACGGTAATAGCTGGATATTTGATGACAACCCTGCTCTAGACGAAGGTGGTTCGAACTGTAATGGTTACGCTTCATTTCCTACAGCAGATTATTTCTTTGATTCAAGAAATGGAGGTTGCGATATACCAGGATTTGCAGATGGCTCTTTGACTGAGTCTTGTAATGGTTCTTTAATTAGTCCTACTATCACTCTAGATCCAGCTGCAATAGATGAAAATCTAGTTTGTGAGTTTAACCACTTTTACGAATACTTCAGAGGTGGATTAAATAGTCTAGTTATATCATGGGACGATGGTGCTTCATGGCCTGACACCTTCAACATTACTGCAGCATTAGACGTACAGGTGCCTAGCTCACCGTTCTACCCTACGCCAGATGCAGGATGTCAAATCTTTACAGCGGACATTTTTGTGGACTATTTCCAGAATAAAAGAATTCACATAGACACTTACAATGGCCAATCTAGTATCAAGCTACAGTTTCTACATGTTGGTTACCTGTACGAAACGACAATTGATGATGTAGCTCTATTGAACTTGCCTGACTATCATGATATGGAGTTAAGTCAAACGTTCTTTTCTTCTGCTCCAGCGTGGGAAATCCCACAATCACAAGCACAGGAAGTAGCGTTGCACGCGGATATTATAAATGTTGGTATTTCACCGGTTAGTCCAGTCTTGGAAGCTACTGCTTTTACAGAGGATGGGACACAAGTATTCCAGACGACTTTTGATGGATATGGATCTCAGCCAGGAGGATGCTTTTTGAATCAGAATCTTTCTTTCCCTGACTTCTTTACGCCTACTGAATTAGGAGCTAATACAGTGTTTATCAACAATATCACTCCAGGAGATGCAAGAGATACAGATGATGACGATGTAGGATTCTTTGTCAACCTAACAGAAAATACTTGGTCTACAGTAGAACAACCTACAGGCAGATTTGCCAATGGTGAGTTGAGAGATATGTTTACTGGTTTTGTAGCTGGTCCAACAGAATCCTTTGATGCTAACTATGCGATCGCCTATCCTTTCTACGTTCCTAACGGAGAAGGACATTTCTTAAATACAATAAGATTTGGAATTCAAAATAGAGCGACAAATTCAGGAAACATCTTCGCTTATGTTTTGAAATGGACTCCAGGTGAATTCTCATTCCCACTTGGTGGTACAGGTGCTGAAGCTGGAGAACCAGCTAACCCAAGCAACTATAATATAGATCCAAGAGATACAGAAGTTGTAGGTGTTGTAGGTTCTGTTTTTGGTTTCAATAGTGCAAGAATTCCGATCAGCCAATCTGTAACAGATGTTGACGGAAACCCAATTAACTGGGAAGATTTCTCATTTGATGTTGTTAAAGCTGGACCAGATGGTAGTGCTGAGGTAACTCAAGATGCAGATTTCAAGCCACTTGCACTTGAAGACGATAGTTACTACGTAGTTGTTATGGCTGTACAACCAGCAACTCAAGTACCAGTTGATTTCATATCAGGTCTTTCTCAAGATTCCAATAGAGGTACAATTTATCACGGTGCATCAAACTTTGCATATGCAAGTGCAGGTCGTTTGGTTAGACCAAATGCGCACTTCTCACCATTGTTTGATGGATTTACAACAGACGATGTATTTAACATTGGATGGAGTGGTACTGCTACTGAATGGGGCCCGAACACGCCTTGGTTAGAAATGGATATCAACCCTACTCCAAAGATTGCTTCAAGTACTGAAGACATCAGTTCTGAAGTAGCAGCTGGTATTTCTATCTTCCCTAATCCAGTATCTGACAACCTAACTATCAATGTCGATCTACAAGAGGTTTCCTCTACTGTTAGATTTGACTTGATGAATATCAGTGGAGAATTGGTAAGAACAGATAGTTACTCTGATGTACAGAGAGGTACTTTCAATATGAATGTTGCTGATCTTATACCAGGTGTTTATACATTAAACGTAAGAAGTGAAGCTGGCTTCACTGCTAAGAAAGTCATTATCCAGAAATAAAGGATACTGAAAATATAAGAAGAGAGGCTGTCTATTATTTAGACAGCCTCTTTTTTTTTGGTTACTACTGACTCAGGGATTAGAGTGGCTCTAGACTCTGTAGAAAATATAGATTAATTTTAAAAAGTAATCTTTTACTTATTTCTCATAATTAGAACAATGACAAAGCCAACTATTTTAATTCTATGCTTTATCTCAATGATGTACAACCTCCATTCTCAAAATGTCTATGTAGCAGGTAACATCTTTATTGACAAGAACGACAATGGTACTCAAGATGCAGGAGAACAATCTATCGCTGATGAGGGAGTACAAATAACCCTCGAACTTGTCTCAGAGACAAATGAAATCGTAGCGACTACCCTTTCTGATGCTATTGGATTTTATTACTTTGAAGTAGAACCGGGCAATTATTACATTCAGTTTGTGCCTCCTGTTTCTTATCCTATCTCTTCTTCTCTTTCCAATCCTAATGACGACGATCAGAATGGTGACGACAATGGCTTACAAGAGGATACTGATGGGGATATGATTAGTGATGGTCTTATCAGCTCAGGTCTTTTTAATCTTAGTCAAGGTGGAGAACCAATAAATGAGGATGGAATGAGCGGGGACATAAGAGATGAAGACTTTAATTCTACCCTTGACTTTGGCTTAACTGCCAGATTAGGCATCGGTGGTTCCGTCTTTATAGATCAAAATAACAATGGGCTTTTTGATCCTGAAGAGGATAATCTTGGAGAAAAAGATGTTCAAGCCCAAGTAGCGCTATATGACACGAGTGACCAACTTTTACAAACAACCTTCACGGACGATGAAGGCCAGTATGAGTTTATTATAAAAACTGGAGACTATTATATCGGTCTTATACCACCAGCAGACTTCCCTACCTCTTCATCAATTACAAGCACTATAGATGACAATGTCAGTGGTGATGATAATGGAAGTCAAGAAGATACCGACGGTGACGGTATGACAGATGGACGCATCACCTCACCTATTATCAATGTGCAGACTGGCGATGAGCCGCTAGGAGAACTTAGTCTTAGCATAAGTGATGAGAACAGCAACAACACGATCGACTTCGGATTATTAGATCCCACTGACTCTACTATCGAGACACAATCTACCAGTATTAATATTTACCCCAATCCTATTTCTGATATACTCACCATACACACAGAGCTACTTATCACGAGCCTAGAGATACTTAATCAGAAAGGACAGCTTATAAGAAAGATGGATATCCCTTCTTTCAGCAAAAAGTTAGATGTTGATATAACTACTGTGCATAGTGGTCACTATATCGTTTTGCTGAAAGCGGACAATAAGATTTACACTACCAGATTCATAAAGCTCTAAGTAGCGCTCGCTTGGGCAAAGAGTAATTACTGGTTATCTACAATGAGTACTCGTCCAATGTAAACTACTTGTCACAATAGGATCTACTATTTATGACTTGTAGTGCCTGTGTCATCTCATACATATACCTTGTAGTGGGGGCAGGTCAGAGTCCAGCCAAGAATTGCTGTCTTATAAGTACAAACAGCAATTATGAAAAATCTAATAACAATCATCGCAGCACTTACACTAACAGTATCAAGTGCTTTTGCTACAACAACTCCAAAGAATTTGATTTCTACAGAATCTGTAAAGGTTGTTTCTATAGGTCAATTAGATTTTTTCACTTCTGCTGAATTCGATGCAACAACAGAAAACTTGTCATTCACTACAAGCGATGAGATATCAATGATTCAAATATTTAACGCTGCAGGACAGCTAGAATTTCAACTTCCAGTAATGAGCGATAACGTAAAGATCAATAAGAATCTGTTTGGTCAAGGAGAATATAAGTTGGGTTTTGTTCTAGAAGGCCAATCACAACTTCACACAACTCAAGTCACTATCAAGTAAAAGATATAGAGTATTTATACGGTAGGAGAATTAGTCACTCTCCAAAAGAACAGCTACTGAAATGTCAGTGGCTGTTCTTTTTTGTATACCAACCTTGAGTTTCGCATTTTATCAGGCTGAATTGCGCAATCAAGAATTACAACTACTGGATACTATATCACTACACCCTTTTATTATTATGGATTTCCATTAGATCACAAACTTAGCGTAAGCGGTCTATCAATTCTCCTTACAGTTTGCAACTCACTTTCCTAGTGCATTAACAGTGATCTTCGATGTCTTAATGAGTGCACATCACACGAGAGCCACCTAATATAAACTTGTACTTGATCTTATCTTGAATCAATTGTTGGTTGGCAATTACAATTCTCTGACTCCTCCTGTAAGATCCAGACAATAACTAGAGTCACAGGCCTAGCAACATTGTGGGGAGGACACAATAAAACCTCAGCAGCACTCTACCTAATCAAGCATACTGCCCACTGTTTCTACCGACTCTGAAAAAATAGTGTGAGAAACAAAATCACCTCACACTACTCTGATCAAAAAAAAAGTCACTTACAACAGAATCAAATTGTAAAGTACTTGTCACAAATTGTACCCAATATGCCACTTGTAGTATCTCTGTGCCCCAATAACCACCTCCTGTAGTGGGTTCAATTCAGAGTCTCGCCTCGAAATCCTGTCTTATAAGTACAAACAGCAACTATGAAAAACCTAATAACAATTATCGCAGCGCTTACACTTACAGTATCAACTGCTTTCGCTACAACGACGCCAGAGAAAATAATCTCTACAGAATCAGTGGTTGTTGTATCTATTGGACAATTAGATTTTTTCACTTCTGCTGAATTTAATGCCGAGACAGAAAACTTGTCATTTACTACAAGTGATGAGGTTACAATGATTCAGATATTCAATGCAGAAGGTCAGTTGCAGTTTCAATTACCTGTTATGAGTGATAATGTGAAGATCAATAAGAATCTATTTGGTCAAGGAGAATACAAATTAGGCTTTATCCTAGAAGGACAATCTCAGCTGCATATAACTCAGGTTACCATAAAGTAAAAAGAAAAAAGATAGAATATTTATAAGGGTCGGAGAATTAGTCACTCTCCAAAAAGAACAGCCGCTGAAATTTCAGCGGCTGTTCTTTTTTGTTTAGTTGTGAGGAAGACACCTACCTTCTATAGAGTTCCTCCTAATCGCATGATCTCTTCAGCCAGCGCAATTATCCTTGCTTCTGTGTCAGACAGTTTCTTTCTTTCTCTTTCCACAACAGCAGGCGGTGCTCCTGCAACAAAGCGTTCATTGGATAACTTTTTCTCATAAGCAACTTTGTTACCAAGCTGTCTGTTATATTCTTCCATTAGTTTTTTCAAAGTCTCCTCTACATTAATCTCAAGATCCAGATGTGCAAACAACTTCGTCTTCCCACATATAAAGCTGCTGCCCTCCACACCTTCGTCTGTATTCAATAGAGTCAATTCTTCAATATTCGCCATCTTCTTTATGATGCTTTCCATACCCGCTTCCGCCAAGCAAGCAGATATCTCATCATTATCTATAGCCGATAATTTGACAGCTTTCTTAGGAGACATCTGATGCTTGTTTCTTAGATCTCTGACTGAGCTAATTATAGAATTAGCCAACTCCATTCTAGATAATAAAGCAGTATTATCAACATCACTTATGGATGGATAAGCTGCAACGATACAATCCTCCCCTTCTGCTCTATCTCGCAGCTTATGCCACAGCTCCTCCGTGATGAACGGCATAAATGGATGCAACATTATCATCGTCTTCTCAAAGAGCTCAATCGATGCCTCGCGAGTGGCCACATCTCCAGCTTCCCCATAAGGCGGCTTGATAATTTCTATATAACCATTGAATACATCATTCCACACAAAAGTATATAGTGTCATCAAGGCCTCTGAAAGTCTGTACTCGCTAAATGACTTCTCCACTTTCTTAAGTGTCTCATTCATCCTAGCATTGATCCACGCAATAGCCAACCTATTGGCTTCTGGCTGAGCGACACCCTTATCAGTCTGGAGATTGAGGATGTAGCCTACCCCATTCCAGATCTTATTGGTAAACTTCCTACCGTTATCTACAAGACTCTCATCGAAGAGCAGATCCCCTCCCGCGGGAGAGCAAGATAGCATCCCATACCGCACTCCATCTGCACCAAAATCTTCTATCAACTTCAACGCATCTGGAGAATTGCCCAGAGACTTACTCATCTTGCGCCGTTTCTTATCTCTGACCATCCCAGTGAAGTAGACATCCTTAAACGGAAACTTATCTTCCCACTCATAGCCACACATAATCATCCGCGCCACCCATAAGAAGATAATATCCCATCCTGTCACCAATACAGAAGTGGGATAGTAATAGTCCAGTTCTTCTCTTGACTCAAATCCATTGAAGACACTTATCGGCCACAACCAAGATGAAAACCAAGTATCGAGTACATCTTCATCTTGCTTTAGATCAGCAGTCTTGATGTGATCACCTAGCTCCGCTTGGGCTTGTGCAAGGGCTTCTTCTGCTGTCTCTGCGACATATACTTTATCGTCGATATAAAAAGCTGGAATACGTTGGCCCCACCAGAGTTGTCGAGAGATACACCAGTCACGGATATTGCTCATCCAGTGTGAGTAGGTATTCTTATACTTTTCAGGGAAGAATCGAATCACATCCTCCATGACGTTCTTGAGTGCAGGATCTGCCAGCTGTTGCATATCTACATACCACTGTAATGACAACTTGGGCTCCACGACAGAGTTGGTCCTCTCTGATCGACCGACATTGTGGACGAGATCTTCTATTTCTACGAGATGCTCCTTGGCCTCTAGGTCTTTGACGATAAGCTTTCTTGCTTTGAATCTATCCTCTCCTACATAGAGCTGGCCTGCTACACTTATCGACCCATCATCATTAAGCACATCTATAACTTCTAGGTTATGCTTTTTGCCAAGCTCATAATCATTAGGGTCGTGAGCTGGTGTCACCTTAAGGGCTCCTGTACCAAATTCTATATCGACATAAGTATCAAAGATGATCGGAATTTCTCTACCCAACATCGGTACGACAGCCTTCTTGCCTTTGTACTGGGCATACCGAGGATCATCTGGATGAACGGCTATAGCTGTATCTCCTAATATTGTCTCTGGTCTTGTCGTCGCGATCGTAATATAATTGTCCTCTCCTGCTATCTGATATCTGACGTGATAGAGTTTCGCAGACTCTTCCTTATAGAGCACCTCTTCGTTAGATAAGACCGTCTGAGCTTCTGAGTCCCAATTGACCATGCGATTACCTCTATACAGTTTTCCTTTTTTGTATAGATCGACAAATACCTTAATGACTGACTGATACCTGGTCTCATCCATCGTAAAGGCTGTCCTATCCCAATCACAAGAGGCCCCTAGCTTCTTGAGTTGTGACAAGATTATTCCACCGTATTCATCTGTCCATTCCCACGCGTGCTTGAGGAATTCCTCTCTCGTCAAGTCTGATTTCTTAATACCTTGTTCTCTGAGTTTACGGACAACCTTGGCCTCTGTGGCTATAGAGGCGTGATCTGTACCAGGTACCCAGCAGGCATTCTTACCATCTAGCCTAGCCTTCCTGATCAGAATATCCTGAATCGTGACATTGAGCATATGCCCCATATGCAATACGCCAGTTACATTAGGTGGCGGGATGAGAATTGTGTAGGGCTCTCGCTCATCGGGCTTAGAATTGAAATAGCCTTTTTGCTCCCAATGGCTGTACCACTTCTCTTCTAGTAGAGACGGGTCGTATCCTGTACTTTTTTCGGTGCTCTTATCCATAGGGCACAAAGATACTAATATGACAGATTAGACTAAATAATCATATGATTAAAGAAAATTATCCTGTAGGTACACCAAAATCAACTTATCTTACATCTAAGTGAATGAATCATCTAAAGATCAAGTGGATATAGAGGCCAACATACTCGTCCGAGTCAAAAACCAAGACAGAAGAGCACAACAAGCGCTCTATGACAAGTATGCACCACTCTTCTATTCCATCTGTATGCGATATCTCAAGCAACCTATGGATGCAGAGGATGTGATGATAGAAAGCTTCTATAAGATATTTAATAAAATAGGTCAATTCAATGATCAAGGAAGCTTCGAAGGATGGATGAAAAGGATAGTCGTCAATGAGTCCTTGATGCATATCCGAAAAAAGAAAAATCTCAATCTCCATATAGAAATAGAGAAAGCCTATGACGCTAAAGAAGATGCAGTTGCTCTTGACAACTTACAGTACGAAGAATTATTAGCGCTACTCGAAGAATTGCCTGATGGATACAGAACAATATTTAACCTCTATATCATAGAAGGTTACAAGCATAGAGAAATAGCTGACCTCCTAGGGATCAGCATCAATACGAGCAAGTCTCAGCTCATCTTAGCTAAAAAAAGACTGCGAGAGATTTATAAAAAAAAACATACCAGAGATTTCTGTTCAGATAAAATTGGATGACCATAATGGACAATTACGATAACTTAAGAAAGGCCGCCGCTCAACATTCTACCACTCCTCGTCCACTAGCTTGGAACAGACTAGAACAAAAACTAGATGCAGACCTCGTCAGTATCAAAAGAAAAAAAACTAAGTTGAAGTATAGACTGATGGCTGCCGCCGCTTGTGCTCTTCTTATTTCTGTATTTTCTGTAATCGTCCAAGAGTCTAATAAATCAACTCCTCTACTCGCCCACGGACAAATTGCCGCCTGGGAAGAGCTTGCCTCATCAGAGGACTCTGGTCTCTACGATCTTGATAACCTTAGGAGACTCAATCTGGCTTTTCAAACTACAGATTATTTAAATGGACTTCTCGGCAACCAATCCTCCTCTGGTACAAACTTCTTGAGGATGGAGGGCACCCACTGATTGATCGTATCGTTATGATATCTGAGATGGACATACAGGTCGTGTGGTTCCGCACCTACAGAGCTTTTGATCTCTAGTGCTGTTCTAGATAGATTGAGATATCTGGCACTAGATGCTATCGCTTGCTCGACAAGGACAAGAAGGATATTAAAGTACAGCTGAAACTTAGAATTAAGCTGCACATTGTACCCTAAAAAGTGCGCATCCGCCATCTCTCCATTCTTTATCAAAGTGAAAAAAGCAACCAACTTATCTTCTAAAAACACTCCCGTCAAGGTCAATTCTTCTTTATACAGTTTCTTTAACTCAGAGAAGTAATGCTTGTCTAAGGTAAAAAGATTAAAGGTAGCTCTGTCTGCAGTATCCCGATACATCTTATACATATCCTGGTCATAAAGCTCAGCTTCTTCCTCAGAAAGCATCCTGAAGTTGAGCGCACTGCCTTTCTTTTTGATTTTCTTGAACTTAACTCTATACTTGGATTTTACTGAAGATAGATAGTCTGCATAACTAGCCCACTCTTCTCTTAGAGGTACAATCATATCTGGTTGCACCTTGAAAGCGTAATATTCTTTTGACTTAAAGGCTCTTTTTTTGAAGACAGCATTCTCCGAATGAAAGTCCTTCACCAAAAGAGATTTGACTTTGATTTTTTCTTTTGATCTAATGTAGTCTTTCACGCCTTCTAGCAGGCTTGACACCAGATCATCAGATGTAGTAAGGTTGGGGAATTGAAATCCATACTCACCTGTCAGTAAGACGTTACCACATATAAGCATCTCATGCTTCACAAATGTAAATAGCCATTTTGTCCCTGCGACTTTAGTCTTCTCCCACCAAGATTTAGAATGTGTGTGTATGCGAAAATCTTCCGCTAGTTTTATAGTCTTTCTCTGGCAATAAAGGACACCAATGGGCTGAGCATTTTGAGATACAATAACGTAGTAATACTTATAGTCGATTGGGCCTTGAGATTCTAATAACTTGAGATAAGTAGAGCGGAAGTACACATCATCATCGCAGAGTCCATCCCAGATATGAGCACATTGATCTATCGTACTGTAGATCTTATAATCATATTTCTCATTATTAGCTAGTGTAATTACGTCGGTTTCTTCCATCTTTTCACCAGAGCTTTCGCTATCTTATTGTTTTTCTAGTTGGAGTAAGGCTTTGTAGGAATTATCCCAATAAAAAGAGCCACATATTGATAGACCGCATTGTGCTCTGAACCAACTTTCTATTGCGAGTTTCAAATCATTGTTTTTAGTCAGATACGCTTCATACTCTCTTTCTAGATTATTGACCCCTTGTCGTCTTGGCAAGGCCAGTACATACCGCCTATCCATTGTGTCTTGCCGAAACCCAAACAGTCCAATCAAATCTACTTTAAGCCGTTCTCCCTTCTTCCTTCTTGAAGTTAAGACGAGCACTTCTGTTGTCTTGGTCTCTGTTCTGATTTGACCTATATTAAAGAAAGGAGGCATTGGGAGATGTGCAAAAGCAGTATATAGCTCACCAGCTGGAACAATTATTTCACAACTTAGACCTTTCTCTTCCTCCATACTTCCGACCTCCTCAACGGCCTTGGCCACTTCTTCCTTGCAGCCTATAAGCAAGAATAAGCTGAGTATCATAAAAGCCAAAATTTGTCTTGACATAGATTAGTAATATTGGGGAACGCTATTATACAACAATTATGAACTCAATGCATTTGTCAATTTGGCAACACTAAAGTTAACTAGCCCAACAATAGCTGTATATTGGACTAATTTTGACGTTCACGACCTAGATAATGAGTAAAAAATATTTTGACCCCGCTAATCTTAAGGATTTCTCGAATATAACAGACTTTCAGAAAGAATACGGTGACAAGTTTTTTGACTATTACGGCTCTGTGTTTCAAGAAGGAGCATTGACAGCTAGAGAAAAGTCATTGATCGCTCTCGCTGTTGCACATGCCATACAATGTCCTTATTGTATGGATGCTTATACTTCTAGCTGCCTCCAAAAGGGTGCAGATGAAGAACAGATGATGGAAGCCGTACATGTCGCAGCTGCTATCCAAAGCGGAGCTACACTGGTCAATAGCGTACAAATGATGAATGAGGTCAAGAAAAAATCAATGTAATAATGGGTGTAAAACAAAAAACTAAGAGTCTTAAGGCCAAAGGCAGTGAGCTGTCAGATACTATGTTTCAACTCAAAGTCTTATCCAATAAGGATGAGGTGAGAGTAGACATACCAGCATTCAAAACAGCCATAGCGGAACACGGATGGACAGAAGGTGTGACACCCTCCGCCGTACAGGTGTTTCAGCTTAATATAGGTAAGTTATGCAACCAGACCTGTGCCCACTGTCACGTAGATGCAGGACCTGATAAGAAGGAGGAAAATATGAGTCGCGAGACGCTAGAGCAATGCCTCCATCTTATAAAGCAACATAATATACCTACTGTAGACATCACCGGTGGCGCCCCAGAGATGAATCCCCATTTCAGATGGTTTGTAGAAGAATGCACCAAAGCGGGTAAAACAGTGATGGTCCGATGTAATCTGACCATCATTATGGCCAATAAGAAATATCACGATCTTCCTGAATTCTTCCGAGATAATAAGGTTGTTGTAGTATCCTCTCTACCCTACTTTAGCAAGGGTCGTACGGACTCCCAGCGTGGAGATGGTGTCTTTGAAGACTCTATAGCAGCTTTACAAAAACTCAACGCAGTAGGTTATGGAAAAGAAGGGACAGGCCTTACGCTTGATCTAGTCCACAATCCATCAGGAGCCTATCTCCCTGGGCCTCAAGAAGAGCTACAGTTGGAATTCAAGAGACAGCTGAAGAGGAAGTTTGATATCGACTTTAATATGCTCTATGCGATTACCAATCTTCCAGTCAGTAGATTTCTAGATTATCTCTTAGAAACGGAGAACTATATCGGCTATATGGAAGAATTGGCCAATGCCTTTAATCCAACTACTATAGAAGGACTGATGTGTAGAAATACGATGTCTATCAGCTGGGACGGCTACATTCATGATTGTGATTTCAACCAAATGCTGGATCTTAAATCAGCAGTGAAAGGTAACCACATCAATGATTTTGACATGGACGCCTTCCTCAATCGTAAGATTATCATCAATCAGCACTGTTATGGATGTACAGCTGGAGCGGGCAGTAGCTGTGGTGGCGAAATAGCTTAAGCTTACTGAAATTATTAATTGCTTCCTTTCGTTACTTTTGCAAGCGTAAAACTGTAAATATGATAAGGATAGTAGTCCTCTTAACACTTGTAGCGATTTTAGCTAGTAGCTGTAAATCGACTAAAGAAACTAAGACTGATAAGACTGTGGCCGTTGCCCTAGATAACAATGTGACCCCAGATGACATTGTATTTACACTCAAAAAAGGGGCTTGCTTCGGATCTTGCCCTGAGTACACACTGAGGATATACAATAACTTGTACACAGAATTTATAGGGAAGAACAATACCAATAAAATAGGAACGTACGCCAAAATGATAGGTCAATCTGAGTATGATGATCTCGTAAAGAAGTTCGAAAAAGCGGATTTCTTCTCATTTGATGAGACATATGAGAGCAATATTTCTGACCTCCCATCATCCACAATTTCATACAAAAAAGAAGAACTTAAGAAGTCAGTTACAGGAAAAATGGAGAGACCAGAAGCTGTACACAAATTGCAATTTGCCCTAGAAAGCATTGCAGAAAGTGCCAATGGATGGCAGCAATTGAGAAACTCCATCACGGAAGATCCAGAAGATCCTAAGTTTGACAGAGCCAGAATAGTCGTAGAAATAGCTAAGGCCAACGAACTTGCTCGATGGTTTACAAAAATGCGTAAAGAGTATGGTGTACAGATTCTTAAGAGCCTCTCAGGCAACAACGATACTTGGCTGATATCTTATGATACCAAAGAATATACACCTGAGCGTATTATGCAAATACTAGAGTCCGACCCAGTTGTTAAGAGTGCAAAATTTGAACAAATAAACTGATCTTATTATAAAAGGGTTAAAAATGTACCTGATCTAAGGCAAAGTATTGACTATAGCGTTCTTTTTTGCCTATCATGAAGGTGTTATGAAATCCATTTTTACTTTTTTATTGCTTGCCCTCAGTTTCATTAGTCTTAAGGGGCAAGAAGGTTCTCTAGACTATATCAAGGCGATAACTCTAGAAGTCAATCAGCACAACCAAGTCTATTATAGACATACCCTCAAACCCAAAGAAACGGCTTACAGTCTAGCACGTTATTTCAGCGTTTCTATAGAAGATCTGTTATTGGTCAATAAACTTTCTGCGGGAGATATACTTTCTATAGGCGACGAGCTCATCATCCCTATAGATAAGTCACTACTGCGTACATCCATAGAAAAAACTAACGAAGACTGGGTTCCGCTTATCTATACTGTGGAGAGACAAGAAACTTTGTTTAAAATAGCCCACTCCTACTTTCCACAACCTATCCAAAATTTGATTTCGAGAAATAAGGTCAATTCCTTTTCTCTCAAAGCAGGAAGAAACTTGGTCGTCGGTTGGTGGGGAGCAGAGTCGGTAAAGATTACATCAGAAGACTTTTCTACTTCTCAAAGGACAACAGAGGACGAAACACCTCAAGGTCTTCCTACCAAATCAGAAGAAGTTGGTCCAGCGGAACAAAGCAAAAATGAAGAATCAATCGCAGACCTCATCCGTAACAAGATCATTAAAAGAGCCAAAACTGCGTCTAACGAAGAGGTTATAGAAAACTCACAAACTAAAAATACACCAGTAGAAGAAGATATAGTAGTCGCAACAAAAGACACCATAGTGTCTGACTTGGTTGTTATAGATACTACAGAAACTGAATCCCAAGAAGAACCCCAAATCAATTACAAATCTGGTATTGCGACCTGGGACAAACAGGGATATGAAAGAGAAAATCTCTTTGTCATGCACAACGAGGCAAAGCCCAACTCCTACATAAGACTAAGGCATCCAGTGACTAAGCTAGAGGTAACAGCACTTGTGCTGGCTGCAATACCCAAAGGTGTCCACTCTCCTGAAGTGGATATAGTCTTATCGCCAGCTGTAGCACTAGCCCTCGGTGCCCTTAACTCTAAGTTCAAAATCGAAATGGACTATTATCAATAGTAGTATCTTTGCAGTCAAATTGCGAGGATGATACATCAGAATGTACTAGAAACTATAGGCAACACGCCTTTGGTCAAGTTAAATAAGGTTATAAAAAGCGTACCAGGCACTGTTGTTGTCAAAATGGAAACAACTAATCCTGGGCATTCTATAAAGGACAGAATGGCGCTCCAGATGGTCCTCGATGCAGAAGAAGCGGGTCATCTTAAACCAGGAGGAACTATCATAGAGTGTACTTCTGGTAATACTGGAATGGGCCTTGCGCTAGCAGCAACTGTCAAAGGTTATAAGTGCATCTTCACCACATCTGACAAACAATCCCCAGAGAAGTTTGATATACTCAGAGCTATGGGCGCAGAGGTTATCGTCTGCCCTACCAATGTGGCTGCCGATGATCCACGATCTTACTATTCTGTCGCAGAGAAACTAGCCAAGGAAACTCCTAACTCTTATTGGTTTAATCAATACGATAATCTATCTAACAGAAAGGCCCATTATCTCACGACTGGTCCAGAAATCTGGGAACAGACAGAAGGAAAAATCACTCATTTTCTAGCAGGCGTAGGTACTGGAGGAACGATATCAGGTACAGGACGCTACCTCAAAGAACAGAATCCAGATATCAAAGTATGGGGTATAGATACGTATGGCTCAGCACTTAAGAAGTATCACGAAACTGGAGTGATGGATGAGTCAGAAATCTACTCTTACATCACAGAAGGAATAGGAGAAGATATCATCCCACTCAACATTGATTTTGATATTATCGATTATATGGAGAAGGTTACCGATAAGGACGGTGCCGTGATGTGCCGACGACTGGCCAGAGAAGAGGGGTTGATGTTTGGCTATAGCGCAGGCTCTGCGGTGGCAGGCCTCTTGCAACTCAAGGATCAACTGGACGAAGACTCCCTAGTGGTGATAGCTATACACGACCACGGCACGAGATATGTAGGGAAGATCTATAATGACGAGTGGATGAAGAAAAATAACTTTCTCTAGGCACACCCCAATATGAAAATTCTCATCAAAACAATGGCTGGTCTAGAGACAGTACTCGCTGAAGAAGCTGAGCAACTCAACTTGACCAACATACAACCCATCACTAGAGGCATAACCTGTGAGGGCAATTGGGCGCAACTATATAAGTGCAACTATCTGATGAGAACAGCAATCAGAGTATTGGTACCACTTGCAGAGTTCACTATAAAAACACAAGACGAGTACTATGATGCGCTCAGGACGATAAACTGGAGTCACTACTTTACCAATCAGAAGACGACTTTTGCGATTGGAGCGACAGTCTTCAGTGAGGTATTTACCAATTCCCAATTTGCGACTTATAGATGTAAGGATGCCATTGTCGATCAACTGATGGATAAGCATGGGTATCGACCCAATGTCAATCTAGAAAAGCCCCATCTTGTCTTCCAAGTGCATTTATCAGGAGAAAAACTTTCTGTACTCATAGACAGCAGTGGTAAGTCCCTACACCTCAGAAACTATAAAGAAAGAGCCTATAAAGCACCCCTTAATGAAGTGATGGCCGCTGGGATCATTAAACTCTCAGGTTGGGATGGAACACAAGACTTTTATGACCCTATGTGTGGCTCAGGCACATTTACGACAGAGGCACTAATGATGGCCTCTAATCAACCAGCGGGACAATTCATAGAGCGCTTCAGTTTTCAGAATTGGCCAGATTATCACCCAGAAATATGGCAATCGGTAAAGGAATCCGCTCAAGCCTATGTCAAGAGTCCAGAGGGCAACCTTTATGCTTCAGACATCAATGACTACGCAGTCCGCGATCTTAAGAAGAATCTTCAGAAGCATAAATTTCGAGATCTGGTCCATATTAAGAAAGCAGATTTTCTAGAGTCTACAGGTCAGAAAAACGGCGTCGTATTCCTTAATCCACCCTATGACAAGCGGATCAAAATGCGAAATATCACCAACTTCTATAGAGACATCGCGGACAAGCTTAAAAGAGACTGGCAAGGCTCTGAAGCGTGGGTCATATCTGGAAATGCACAAGCAATGAAGAACTTTGGTCTTAAGCCGACACAAAAGCACACACTAGATAATGGTGGAATCAGTTCTAAATTGTATAAATTTGAATTGTATGGCGGATCTAAAAAAACTAAGTATCAAACTAATCCTAGGTCTCGCGATTAGCTTATGGATAACTACTCTTGCTACTAGTC
This sequence comes from uncultured Saprospiraceae bacterium, assembly GCA_937929835.1. Lineage (GTDB taxonomy): Bacteria > Bacteroidota > Bacteroidia > Chitinophagales > Saprospiraceae > RFSX01. The sequence continues at coordinate 20,599 of CALFUU010000040.1, forward strand.
AGTCAACCTTCACTCTTCCAATACCCAATAATAGTCTCTCCCCTCTCGGACTTTCTATGCCTTCGAAGCTGGATCTAGACTTTGGCAAACAGAAAAGCTCTCTTATGTACCAGATGGACTACAACAAAGTGTATCACGATGGGCTAGGCTTCTTCTGTAAGATGGAAGATAAAGCATCCGCAAGATCACAGGTGCAATTAAGAATGAGACTAGGATCCCTTCAGTATGTCGATGCGCTCGAGCAAAAACTGCCCGCATACCAGTTGATTGATTAGAATAGCTTCTTTGCTTGGAAAGTCTTTATATAGGGCTTGGAAAGCATCAAAGAATCTTCATCAAGTCTTGTGTCCCTATATACTCTTCACAGGTATAACCTTCACCATACTCTACACCTATGCGTCTGCCGTGAGCGATAGCTCTTCCAGTCAAACTCTCTAAGAAACTCTTTGAAGAAATAGGTGTAGACTTATTCTTTCGTTTAGCGTTATGAAACTGGGTCTCATAGCACTGGACAAATTTTATTTTCTCTTGGATAAAATCAGAAATGTCCACTACTACATCGGGCTCTAAATGATGATCTTGGATAAAATTGAATACTTTTCTAGGTCTCCATTTTTCCTGCTTCTTTTTACCGAGCTTGGTTTCTATTTTTACTAAGCCAGACAGGAAACAAGCTTCCTTAATCATCAGAGATGCTCTTCCGTGATCAGGATGCCTATCTGTTATCGCATTGGCAAGAACAATATCGGGCTGATATTGGCGTATAGCTTTGATTAACTTGAGCTTATTTGCTTTGGAGTTCTCAAAGAAGCCATCTGCCATTTTGAGATTATCCCTAATAAGCACCCCTGCAAAATTTTTAGCGGATTCAGCCTCTTTCTTTCTTGTCTTGGCTGTACCATTGGTACCTAGTTCACCTTGCGTAAGGTCCACAATACCGACCTTATATCCTAGAGCTATCTGCTTGAGGATCGTACCTCCACAACCCAGCTCTACATCATCAGGGTGCACCCCTATTGCTAGTATATCCAGTTTCATTTTATTCACTTATACCCATCTTATAAGGCTACTGCCCCAAGTAAACCCACTCCCAAACGCAGCTAAACAAACCAAGTCACCAGTGTTAACCTTTCCCTCTTCCCAGGCCTCGCATAAGGCGATCGGAATGGAGGCTGCTGTGGTATTTCCGTAGCGTTGGATATTGTTATAGACTTGGTCATCAGAGAGACCTAATGTCTTTTGTACATATTGACTGATACGGAGATTGGCTTGATGAGGGATCAACATATCAATATCCGTCTTGCTTAATCCTGTCGTCCGTAGAGCCTCATCGATGACTTCTGCAAATTTGACTATGGCTTTCTTAAAAACGACTTGCCCATTCATGTAAGGATAGATCTGACCATCTTCGACCATCTTTTTTGTGGCAAAAATTCCACCTGGAATATCTGTCGAAGGAAATCCATAATCAACCTCATCGTGATGTCCCCCATGACTACCAAAATTGATCATGGCCAGCTCCTCAGCGTGACGTCCATCAGAATGTAAGTGAGTCGTCAATACGCCATCCTCATCGCTGGGCTGCAAGACAACTGCTCCTGCACCATCCCCAAATATGACCGTGACAGTCCGCCCTTCTGTAGAAAAATCTAATCCCATAGAATGCATCTCGCTACCGACAAGTAGTATGTTTTTGTACATCCCTGTCTTGATAAACTGATCCGCTACAGAGAGTCCATAGATGAATCCTGAGCACTGATTTCTGATATCGAGAGCGCCTATTTCTGTATTGGAGATACCTAATTCTCGCTGTAATAACACACCACAGCCCGGAAAAAAATAGTCAGGACTTAAAGTTGCAAAGATGATAAAGTCGATGTCTTCTTTTGTGATGCCAGCCCGTTCTATCGCCATTGTTGCAGCATGGGCCGCCATTGTCGTGGTGGTTTCTTGATGCTTTACAGCATATCTGCGTTCCTTGATCCCAGTCCTTTCTTGAATCCATGCATCAGAAGTATCCATATACTTGGTCAGCTCCTCATTGGTCATTACTTGAGCAGGTAGATATTTACCTATTCCAGCGATTTTTGTGTTTGGCATCAGTAAGTCATTTTTCTAGTGGCAATGAAAATACTGATTTAGCTTCTAATTGAATATTTAATTAGAGCAGAGATAATTGTTAGTTTTGGTTTTTATACAAACTATCTAATTGGGCCCAATCAAAACCTCTTTACAGCAGCTAGCTTATAAGCTAATGAATCCTTTCATCAAGTTGTTGATGAAACTAGGGGTCACACCAGATATGATTACCTTCATTGGTTTTCTGCTCAATATAGTGTCCACTGGCGTCTTGATCTATGGTGCCGAGGTCGGTGATAGAAATGATCATCGCTATCTAGGCTATGCTGGTATGATCATACTGCTAGGCGGTGCAATGGATATGGTAGATGGGCGACTAGCACGACTTTCTGGCAAATCAAGTGACTCAGGGGCCTTATATGACTCCGTACTTGATAGATATAGTGAGTTGGTGATGTTCTTTGGATTCTGCTACTATACCGTAACACAGAACTATCTGTGGACCTCCATATTCTGCTTCATCGCAATGATCGGCTCTATTATGGTCAGCTATACGAGAGCCAGAGCAGAGGGATTGGGGGTAAATGCCAGCGTAGGCATCATGCAACGTCCTGAGAGGATCGTCCTTGTAGCTGTTTCTAGCCTGATGACTTGGGTGATCTCAAAGTATATTCTAGGTGGTGATTACATCCACGGTACGAGACTTCTCAATAGGCCTCTCTTTGAAACAATATCAGTATTTAGTTGGCCTATATTTTTCCTTGCTATAACGGCCAATGTGACGGCATTAAGACGCCTTTATTATGCTAAAGCTAGATTGGAAGAGCAAACTGATTAACTTCTAGTTATTATTCATTTACTTTGTTGGCAGACAATGAGTTATGCTTAAAAATTTCGATGGCAATAAATCTGATTTTACTAGAAACAGGGAGTACGGCCTACCAGAAAGCTATCCCAGACCTTTAGTAAAGGATTTATTGTTCTACATACAGCGTAACCTTAATTACAATACTGTTGTCTACACACTCAATACTAATTATGCTGGAGTTATTGACCCAACGCATCCGCTCAATGTCTTTTGGATAAGATATGAGCAGAACGGTGAGACAAAGCAACTCAACCCCATACAAACCAAACTGGCCTACGGCTATAAGAGCACGAGAATTAATAATGAAACCTTTAAGTTTCAGTTAGTCTCCTATAATCAAGACTTTTACTTGGCTAAGAATGATGCAGGCAACTATATTGTATCTACCGAGTTAGAGGATGAACTTCTTCAAGTATCTAATATCTATGTCTATGCAGAAGACTTCGGCGTCTTCCCACAAGTCAAGTACATCGAGTTTTTTGGTGACACTATCGATTACAATTTCCCAGTCTACAAAAAAATAGTACTCTAGTACACGGAATGAATTCAGAGTTTGATAGATTTTCACCTGCATGGGTGAAATGGGGGTTAATATTGAGTACCATCTATTGGTTATGGAAGGGCCTTGTTGTTGGCGTAGGAGGAATGGAAATCGCCCTATTTTCTTTGTGGTTTGGTCTAGCCTTCCTCTCCGATAGCACAAGAAAACTTGCGGTATGCTTTACTCCATTTTTTATTTATCTGTTTCTGTATAATTCCCTCAAGATTTTACACCATTATAATCCATTTCCGATTCACAACAAAGCACTTTACGAGATGGAAGTCAATCTCTTTGGTGTCCATCTAAATGGAGTCAAGGTTTCTATCTGTGAGTATTTTAATGCGCATATCCATCCTGTCTTCGATTTCATTTCTGGAGCCTTTTATATTACTTGGGCACCTTTCCCGATACTGTTTGGATTACTGCTATTTATGAAAAAACGGCGCAAGTTGCTTTTTGACTTTTGGCTCTGTTTCTTGATTGTCAACTTATTTGGCTTTGCCATATACATACTATTGCCTGCTGCCCCGCCATGGTATTACCTTAACTATGGTGCAGAAATTATCCTCGATCTGGGTGGACAGCCTGCGGGATTAGCGAGATTTGATGAAATGATAGGTATGGACCTCTATAAAAACATGTACAGCCAAGGGACCAATACTTATGGTGCGCTACCTTCTATGCACGCGGCCTTTCCAATGGTATTGAGTTACTATGGTTATAAGTACGGTAACAAAATATTATTGGGCATTTTCCTTTTCAGTATGGTCTGTATTTGGTTTGGGGCAATTTACTCCAATCACCATTATATGATTGACATTTTGATGGGAATGACTTGTGCTATTATTGGTATATTTCTAGCTGAAAGGATAGTAAATGGTAATTTTGAGGCTAATTGGTATCAGAAAATCACTAACTATCTTGTAGTAACTCCATAAACTACTTTCTATGTATAAGAAAAAAATGATTGCTTACGATCAACCTCAGAAGGTTCAAGCAATGGGATTTTATCCGTATTTCAGGACTATAGAGTCAGAACAAGATACGGTAGTGAAAATCAACGGAGAAGATGTTTTGATGTTTGGATCTAACAGCTACTTAGGTCTGACCAATCATCCTAAACTCAAGGAAGCGTCAAAAGCTGCAATAGATAAGTATGGTTCAGGTTGTGCCGGTTCTAGGTTTCTCAACGGTACCTTGGATATACATATCGAGCTGGAAGAAAAGCTAGCCAAATTTGTAGGTAAAGAGGGTGCACTTGTATTCAGCACAGGATTTCAGGTAAATCTCGGTGTCATCTCTGCAATACCAGGTCGTCACGATTATATCATTATCGACGATCTTGATCACGCTTGTATCATCGATGGGAGTCGGTTGTCTTACGCCAATAAGGTTTGGAAATACAGACACAACGATATGGAGAGCCTCGAGAAGCTGCTTCAGAAATGTGAGCCTGACAGAATAAAGTTGATAGCGATAGATGGTGTATTCAGTATGGAAGGAGACATCGCTAAGCTTCCAGAAATCGTAAAATTGGCCAAGAAGTATAAAGCCAATATCTTCTTAGATGATGCGCACAGCTTAGGTGTATTAGGGAAAAATGGAAGAGGGACAGCAGATCATTTTGGTCTGACTGATGATGTAGATATGATTATGGGTACGTTCAGTAAGTCGCTGGCCTCTATAGGAGGCTTTGTTGCCTCTGACAATGACACTATCAATTTCTTAAAGCATAACGCTAGGTCCCTAATCTTTTCTGCAAGTATAGCCCCAGCCAATGCCGCCTCTGTGATTGCCGCACTTGATCTTATCCAAGAAGAGCCAGAAAGATTAGATAAGCTGTGGGAAAATACCCATTATGCGATGAAGCTGCTCAATGAAGCTGGCTTTGACACAGGTCATACGCAGACGCCTATCATTCCGATTATGATTAGAGATGACTATAAGACTTTCCAGTTGACCAAGTTGTTACTGGACGAAGGTGTCTTTGTCAATCCTGTCGTATCTCCTGCAGTACCGAGTACCTCCTCACTGATCAGATACTCATTGATGGCAACCCATAACAAAGAACAAATTGCAGAATCTGTAGAAAAGATATACGCGATCTCAAAAAAGATTGGCGTATTTGACCAAGAAAATCAGCCTGTATGAGTTCCCTTACCGTTAGGGAAGTAAAGCACAAAAAAGAATTTTATCAATTCATAGATTTTCCGCACGACCTCTATGAAGGAGATAAGTTCTACGTGCCTGAACTATTTCTAGCACAAAAGGACTTACTCAACAAAAGCAAGCACCCATTCTTTGAATATGGGGAGGTGATAATGAACCTTGCTTATCGCGGTGACCAGATAGTAGGTCGGATAGCCGCTATAAAAAACCCTGCTTATAATGACTATCACGGCTCCAATATTGGATTCTTTGGATTCTTTGATTACATGAATGACAGAGAGGTAGCTCAAGCGCTCCTCGATACTGTCAAAAATCAATTGGCCGCAGAGAACTATACTAAATTGATGGGTCCCGTTAATTTCTCAACCAATGAGACAGCCGGGACACTTGTTGATGGGTACGACTCTCCGCCGAAGATCATGATGACCTACAATAAGCCCTACTATGATACCATCCAAAAAGAAATTGGGCTAGAAAAAGAAATGGACTTGCTCGCTTTCTTTATCCCTACTCAAGAAGCATCTGAGCGATCCATTAAAATGTCTAAAATCTTAGAAACGAGACTCAACAGGCAGGGCATTACTATCCGTAATATAGACATCAAGAACATCAAAAAGGAAGCAGCCAAGCTCAGAAAAATATACAACTCGGCCTGGGAAAAGAACTGGGGCTTTGTGCCTATGAACGAAAAAGAGTTTGACGTAATGGTGGGAGATCTTAAAATGATAGCTGATCCTAAGTTTGCATATATCGCAGAAAAAGATGGAGAGGCGATAGGATTTTCTGTGTCACTCCCCAACATAAATGAAATTACAATCAACTTCAAAAAAGGTAGACTTCTCCCCTTTAATATCTTCAAATTGCTGATGAACAAGAAGAAGGTGAAGTCCGTTCGCATTATAACTGCTGGAGTCGTAGAAGCGCATCGACGCAAAGGAATAGAAGCCATCTTCTTTGCCAACAACATCATAGAAGCCAGAAAAAGAAATCTTACAGGTGGAGAGGCATCTTGGATATTAGAGACTAATAAGGAGATGGTTGCCGCAGCAGAAAAGCTCAATGGCAAGAAGTATAAGACTTATCGTATTTACACTTGTGACGCTTAATCCTTGAACAAGAAATTACTCATAACTGGAGCTAATGGCTTTGTCGGTAGCTGGATGGTAGAAGAAGCCATTGCGCAAGGCTTCCACGTATATGCTGGTGTCAGAAAGAGTAGCAATCTGCAATATCTCACTGATCCACGAATTCATTTTTTCTACTATAGCTTTGAGCAAGAAGACAAGCTACGCGAACAGCTGGTCAGTCACAATTTTGACTATATTATCCTCAATGCAGGTGTCACTACCGCCAAGAACAGAGAGAGTTATTTTAAGATCAACTCTGGCTACACACGGAAATTCTGCAGGATCCTAATGGAAGAGCAATTGTTACCGACTAAGCTTGTATATGTGAGCAGCTTGGCCTCATACGGACCTGCCAATCTGCAAATTAGTCAGGTACTAGATAAGGATAGTATACCCCACCCTGTGACATGGTATGGCGAATCCAAGCTCCAAGCAGAACAGTTTATCCAGAGCTTCAGAATCTTGCCTACCTTAATCTTTCGGCCTACAGCTGTGTATGGTCCTAGAGATCACGACATGGTGTCTGTATATAAAACAATCCAGCTCGGTATAGGCCCCAAAATAGGGGCTGGTGATATGGATGCCACCTTTATCTATGTTAAGGACCTCGCTAAGCTGATTATAGATTCTCTTGAGGCCAGAGCTGCTAGAAAGGCTTATTTTGTTGGAGATGGTACAGTATATCCCATTCATACATTAAACGATATACTGGCTAAGCTCCTAGACAAGCGTATCATAAAAGTAACTCTGCCCTTTTTTGTAATGCAAGTAGCAGGATTTATTAGTGAAATGGTAGGCAAACTCCAAGGCAAGACCCCGCTCCTCAACCGAAATAAGGTCAAAGAATATTATGCAAGGTCCTTTGAGGTAGATATCGCAGACTTGAAAAAAGATTTTAACTTCGCACCTGCTTATGACCTAGAGACTGGGCTGAAAGAAACCCTCGAATGGTGCAAAGCAAATAACTTACTCTAAATATCAACGTATGGCAGCCAAGAGAGCAGCAAAAAAATCAAAAGGACTAGCCTCCAAACCAAAAGGCAAGTTAGGAATCCTCACACCTGGTATGGGTGCTGTGGCGACGACTTTCATTGCCGGGGTGATGGCCATTAATAAAGGCTTAGCAAATCCTGTCGGTTCCTTAACACAGATGGGAAGAATGAGAATAGGCAAGAGAACCAACTCAAAGAAACTTCCTAAAATGGATCAAGTTGTTCCATTACAAGATCTCAAGAAAGTTGTTTTTGGTGGATGGGATATCTTCAAGGATAATATGTACGAAGCAGCAGTACACGCTGATGTATTGGAACCTGCATTACTCTCTAAGCTTAAGGCACCCCTTTCTAAGATAAAGCCAATGAAAGCTGTCTTTGATAAGAACTATGTCAAGAAGCTTAATGGAACACATGTCAAGAAAGCCAAGAACAAAATGGATCTGGCGAAGGCTGTGATGGCAGACATAAAGAAATTTAAGAAAACCAACAATTGCGATAGACTTGTAATGGTCTGGTGCGGATCTACAGAGATCTATATTGAAGAAGCAGCAGTACACAAAACAATAGCAGCCTTTGAGAAAGGATTAGAGAAAAATTCAAAGCTTATAGCTCCTAGTATGATCTACGCTTATGCTGCAATCAAAATGGGCATTCCGTATGCTAATGGAGCACCCAATTTATCTTGTGATGTACCAGCACTTGTAGAACTTGCAAAGCAAACTGGAGCACCTATCGCAGGTAAGGATTTCAAAACCGGGCAGACGCTTATGAAAACCATCCTTGCGCCAGGATTCAAAGCTAGAGCCTTAGGCATAGAGGGATGGTTCTCTACCAACATACTGGGTAATAGAGATGGAGAGGTACTGGACGATCCAGATAACTTTAAGACCAAAGAAGTCTCTAAGTTGGGTGTTCTAGAACAGATCCTAGAGCCAGAGCTGTACCCAGAGTTGTACAAAGACTTCTACCATAAAGTAAGAATCAACTACTATCCACCTAGAGGGGATAATAAAGAAGGTTGGGATAATATTGATATCAAAGGATGGCTAGACTACCCTATGCAGATCAAAGTTGATTTCCTTTGTCGAGATTCTATACTCGCGGCACCGATAGTTTTAGATTTGGCGATTTTCCTCGACCTCGCTAAGAGAGCAGGTATGTCAGGCATACAAGAGTGGTTATCTTTCTATCTTAAGTCACCGCAAGCACCTGAGGGAAGATATCCTATTCACGATATCTTTAAGCAATTGGCCAAATTGGAGAATACCCTAAGGTATATCGGTGGTCACGAACTGATAAATCATCTCGGTCAAGACTACGAAGAATAAGGAATGAATAAATTCCACAAGGCCTTGACGACAGTGTTAGGTTTAGGATATGCGCCTATTGCTCCCGGTACATTCGGGTCGATAGGCGCTTTCTTTTGTTGCTACCTCCTATCACAGATCCACGGCGTACAGACTTACAACATCTTGATAGTTGTAGCTAGTGTGCTGCTGACCATCATAGGTATATGGAGTACGAACAAACTGACACCGGAGTGGGGAGAAGATCCTTCTAAAGTCGTCCTCGATGAATACATTGGCTACATCATCACGCTACTCTTCGTGCCATTTACGCTGAAGTATCTCCTTCTAGCGCTACTGCTGTTTAGATTCTTTGATATACTAAAGCCTTTGGGTATAAGATATATCGATACACATATAAAGGGTGGTACAGGTGTAATGCTTGATGATGTCTTAGCCGGTATCTATGCTTGTGCATCCTTACATTTTTGGATATGGTTAGAGCCCCGCTTATTCTAAGTATGGAGGCTAAAGTTCCTTTATTCAAGTCATTCTATAGATCACAAATTGGTTCTGTAGTGGCGACCTTTACGGATATGACAAGTCTGTATTTGCTTACGGAATGTATAGGCATCTACTATGTCATCTCTGCGGGTATTGCGAGTGGACTGGGAGCCATTGTAGGCTTTACTATTTTGAGAATGTGGGCATTTGAAAAAAGGGACAAGCCGATTGGTACACAAGCACTGAAGTATGGTCTTGTTAGTCTCTTAATTCTCTTGCTCAATATGGGCGGCATATATCTGATAACAGAAATGGGTTCACTACCCTATATGTACTCCAAGGTAATTATCGCCTGTCTTATTGGCGTATTTGTTAGCTTTCCACTTTTTAGGTATTATGTCTACCGTTAGTATTCTGATGCCCGTCAAGAATACAGAGAAGTACTTGGTGGCTTGTCTCGATTCCATAGTTGCTCAGACTTATACAGACTGGGAATTAATAGCAGTAAATGACCATAGCACAGACGGCAGTAATGCTATCTTAAACAAGTACGCAAAAGCCGATAAAAGAAAACGTATCAGGGTACTATCCAATGAAGGGACTGGAATCATCTCAGCATTAAGAATGGCTTATAGGAATTCTAAAGGCCTTTACATCACACGTATGGATAGTGATGATCTTATGACGAAACAGAAACTAGAACTGTTCGTCGCTCGACTAGAAGAAATTGGTGAAGGGCACATTGTCACTGGTTATGTTGAATACATTAATGATGCTTCGACACCATTAGGTGAAGGCTATAGAAAATATGCAGCCTGGCTTAATCAATTAACAAAAGAAGAAAACAACTACAAAGACATTTATAAGGAATGCCCACTAGCCTCTCCTAACTGGATGATAGTTAGAAAAGATTTCGAAAAAGCAGAGGCTTTCATTCCTGACATCTATCCTGAAGACTATGATCTTTGTTTTCGATTTAGAGAGAAAGCACTAACGATAAGTGCGGTGCAAGAGGTGACGCATTTCTGGAGAGACTACCCCAACAGAACTTCTAGAACAGATGATAACTATAAAGACAATAAATTTACCGCACTTAAAGTATACCATTTTGTAAAGTCAGACAAAAGGGACTCGCATCAACTGATATTGTGGGGTGCTGGACCGAAAGGTAAGGCAGTTGCAAAGGAGCTGCTGTGTAGAGGCATCTCTTTTGGATGGGTAACCGATAATCTAAAGAAAATAGGGCAAGACATCTATGGTGTAGTCCTAGAGAACGCAGACACTATAATCAATCAGTCAAGTCCTAGTCAATACATTATTGGGGTCAGCCAGCGCGGGGCACAAGAGGATATAGAGAGGCGACTAGCGTCAAAAGATCAGAAGGAGATATACTATTTCTGTTAGCAAGTGTCTAGCTTTCTTCCTCGTAATAGAACTTATAAAACTTCCTACCCATCTCGTCTGTTCCTCGTTCTATTTTGTTCTTATCACCGTGGACATAGATGTGGAAATTCTTATCTAACTTAATGACAGATCGAAAGAACTTGCTGTTCTTTTTGACAGCTGGCTCTGAGATTTCAAATTCTGAGACAAGGTCTGGTGCACCGGAAGATTGCTTAAAGTTTCTGAACTCCGATTGCACTTCTTGATCGTTACCAAAAACAGACTCCAAGTAATTAGATTCAGTGAAGTTTTCATTGGCTTCAAAGAATTTTTGAGAAGCACTCATTATTTCTAACTCTTCGCCTTTCGTGATCGCAGCACCAGACTTTTGTTGGTCACCTATAAAATCCTTAGTCAGCTTGATGTAATGGGTTGTATGGTGGTAGGCATCTGAGGACTCTTTGAGTTTTAGAAATTGATCGGACCAGAACTTGGCTTCTGCAGTAGCCCCCTTATCGAGCATACAAATCTTATAACCTTGGGCAACATCTGTATTGAACACTAAGCAGCCTTTATCTAAGCCATTGAGTGCCAGACCTTCTAAGGCTTTGAGGTCATAGCGGGCTGTCATTTCTACCAATTGCAAAAATACAGAACGTGTCTCTACCTTAAATATCCCAATGGCATTGATCACTTCGTCCTCTAATATCAGATCTTCAAAATAACACACGACCAACTCGCCTCTCTTGATACTCGGATGATCTGATTCCTCATAGAGTTGCTCAGTCAGCTTTGTCGCTAGAGCCATAATATCTAGCTCACCTTTGAAGTAACTTTCGCAGAGAGCGTGCGGCAGATGTGTATCTAAAGCAATATCAAAGTTATAAAAGGAAGGTTCTTTAAATCCCCCTAGGAGATATTGGCAAAGAAGGCTCTCTTTATACTCATCATCCAGTTCGAGAACTTGCTCAGATAAGTTAAAGCCTTCAGCCTGGGACTTCTTACCGACATAGTGAATAGCTAGTGGGCCTAGCTGTGTGTTAGAGTAATTAATCATAACAAGTACGTACTTACCCCGAAAGTATGCCTAATACTTATATTGTCAGACGACTAATTATCAACAGTCTATTGAAAACTATTTATATGTAGCTAGCACTGGTGGTAGGATTTATACCTCCTCTCCAGCTAGTTCGTCATCGAATGGAATGTCATTGAGCATAGGTAATTCCAGCAACTTAGATTCCTCTGCACTTACATTAAAGAAACCTAAAAACCCTCCAGACGCTTTGGCTACGTGATTGGCAAAAGATTTATAACTACTTAAAAGATGATGGCCTAGATTGTTATCTAGAAGTGGCAGTATATCGTTAAGCTCTTCTAGTTTCCTAGTTATTAGAGCTTGTCTCTCTGAGACATTACCTGGCATTTTACTGAGGATTTCATGTAGCTTACCCGAGAACTCTGGACCAACAGCTTCGTAGAAAGGTGTAAGTTCATTGGGGTTGTTGTATCCTCTTATTTTGGTCACTTTTTCTGCCCAGTCTGTTTCTTCTTTGGCTATATTGCCATCTGCACCTGCAATGAGGACAGTAATCCAAGCAATAGCATCCTTGGTTGTCTGAAATTGCGACTCACTCAACTTACCGAATCCAGGTATCATTCCGTCAATTTTTTATGATGGCCCAAAAGTATAAATTCTAACACAACAGTCTCAGATTACTCAGCGCAAAAATTTACTTAAAAGTTAAACTTTGCTGATAATGAAGGGATAATTGGCAATTGGTCCTCTCTTTCAAATTTAACTCTATCAAAAAAGAAGATATTATTCCTATTGTAAGCATTGGTGATACTAGCGATGAGCTCAAGGTTTCTAGTTGCAGAGAACTTCACTGTTTTTTGCAAAGAAAGATCCAATCTGTGGTAAGATGGTAACCTGCCCCCATTTCTTACATCGGAGAAGATGATACCGATATTAGAAGGATTGTCGGTCTCATAATCTGTACCGACACCATCCTCGAAGGTGATATTGTCATAAAAGGCTACTGTCTGCGTAAATGGAAATCCTGAACCAAAGTTCCATCTCAATGAGAACAAGAAATCTTTATCCTGCCCAAAAGTATAGGTCGTCAAGAAATTAACATTGTGTCTCCTATCAAATACTGTAGGAAATTCTTGCTCTCCATCAAACCTGTTTACAAAACCAAGAGAATAGGTCGCCCATACATAAAAGGAAGACGTTTCATATTTGGCTGAAAAATCTACCCCGTAAGCGTCGCCTATTTCAGTAGCAAATTGTGGCTGGCTCACTCTCGTCTTGTTTCTATTGATGACAACTAGCTGAGTGAAATCCTTGATAAATCCTTCTACATTCAATTGTAAGCCAGCACCTATGTCTTTTTCAAAACCAGCTAGCAAGTGTCTTGCAGTTTGAAGTTTAGTAGAAACTGGGTTACCATCAAAGTCATTAAATGAAGATTCTGGCCCCGAAATAAATCCACTGAATAAGTTGACCACATCTCTTTCATTAGATGTGGATATAAGATTTTGACTGTACAAACCTGCTCCTGCCTTAAATCTCAAATCATCCAATATATTAATCTTCAGCGCTAATCTTGGCTCTAGATAAAACTCACCTAGGGAGGCATAATATGGCACTCTAAGACCTGGCTCTATAACAACTCTATCCCAAGCTTTCCTGTATGAAAGAAAACCTGCTATCTCTGTAGTATTCTGATTTTCACTTAAACGGACACCAAAGGGGTTGGTAAATTCGAAGTCTGTACTGATACTCTTTATATCGATACCATATCGTACCGTCGACTCATTGGTCAGATACTTGAATTCTAAATTGAGGTTACCCTCGTTGATAGCACTTCTTCTTGGTATATTGTCAGAATCGATTATACCTATTTCATAACCTGTAAAGCCTACTAAGCCCGATAGTGTCAGAGCACTTGCATTGGGTAGCAAGTCAAAAATTAATCCCCCGCCTCTATTGTTCCAGTCGATACGGGCAATCTCAGGGTCATCGAAAGTATCATCAAAGTTAAAACCGAAGAAACTAAACTTCGAGCCCTTAGGTGTGAGGTAAGAGAGCTTACCATATGTGTCTGTAAAATTGTAGGGTAGCCCTAAAGTATCATTATCAGCAGCATAACTATACAGAGATCTGGAAACATCTTGTATGATAGATTTCTTTCCAGTTAGCATAAAGGTAAGGTTGCTACCATCCTCGCTTTTTATTAACGGCCCTTCCAACAATACTTTTCCTAGAAAAGGACTCAAGGAAACTTGGCCTCCGAGATGCTTAGTACTGCCCTCTCTTGTATTGATATCGACAACTGCTGATATCCTGCCTCCGTGCTCAGCGCCAAAAGCACCTGTAAGCACATCAACATTTCGTATCGCCTCTGTCTCAAAAGTCGAGAAGAATCCAATACTGTGAAATGGATTGTAAATCGTCAATCCATCCAACAGAATCTCATTTTGTATAGGCGATCCTCCTCTGATAAATATCTGACCTCCTTGATCACCTGTAGAGATTATACCAGGAACTACCTGCAGGTATTGTAAGATGTCAGCCTCACCACCTGTGGATGGTAGTGCTTTGATTTGTTTCTTTGACACCTTCAATTCAGAAATTCTAACCTCAGTCTTAGCTTGTTGCCGCTCTGCAGAAATATCTACAACACCAAGTGTGATACCCCCTTTGGCCATCTCGACTTTATAGTAATTGATCTTCGTCTTCTTGACCTCTATGGGCAGAATCATATCTTCATACCCAATAAAAGTGACTAATAACGACCCTTCTCCTAAAGGCAAGTCGGTTAAGGTAAAAAAGCCATTTTCATCCGTGTTGGTCCCCATTATAGTGCCTTCAAGGGATATCGTCGCAAACGGAACTTCCTCACCAGTCTCTGCATCGTACACATGACCTCTAATAGATCCGACATCCGCATTTTGAGCATTGGCAACTGTCACAAAACAACAAAATACCAGAGCCCAACTCATTACAGATCTGAAGATTCCTTGTATACACATATATATGATAATGGCTATTTTAAAAAGCCCCAAAAGTACACATTAATAGACACCTTATAGTCCTTAGTAAGGCAACCAAGTACGACAATAGCATATGATTTGCTTAAGTTATAATCTATCTTCGTCTATATGAAAAAGAAAATCCTTTTGGCCGTAGTCATATTCTTAGTTATAATTCAATTTGTGCCCATATCTAAAACCAACCCTCCGGTGCTCGAAGGCCAAACACTAAGCTCCTCAATAGAACCCTCTGTGACGCCACAGGTGCTGTCCTTGCTCAAATGTGCTTGTTACGATTGTCATTCTAATGAGACAACCTACCCTAATTATACCCGAGCACAGCCCTTAGGTTGGTGGATAAAAGGTCATATAAAAGCGGGTAGAGAAAAACTCAACTTCTCAGAATGGGCTACTTACTCAGCCAAAGAACAAATCAAACAGGCTCAAAAGTGTATAGAAGTGATGGAGCAAGGGAGAATGCCTATGAAATCTTATACGTGGATGCATCCAAAAGGGAAACTGTCAGATCAAGAGGAAAAGATATTGCTGGATTTTTTTGAGAATCTAGGTGACTAGCCTTAAGGCTCAAGACTGAAGGCATCTCGATCTCTGAGAAAAGGAAACTTAGTTCTGAAAGCTTGTATATCTGCAATACTGATGGTGCCATATAGTATTGATTCTCCTTCTGCGGTGGCTAGATAATGCCCATCTGGTGCTAGTAAGGCACTATAACCCGTGTAGGTGTTAGACCATAAATCCTGTCCTACACAATTGCACCCTATCACAAAGGCTTGATTTTCGATTGCTCTTGCCCTAAGCAAGGTCTGCCAAGCATCAATCCGCTTATCTGGCCAATTGGCCACATAGACTAACATATCGTAGTCTGTATCATTTCTCGACCAAACAGGAAAACGAAGATCATAACATACTTGTAATCTCAAGGTAAAACCCTTTATAATGATCTCCTTTCTTTCTGTTCCGCCATTGAAGGATCTGTCCTCTCCAGCAAAAGCAAATAAGTGTCTCTTATCATACGTCTCTATCAAGCCTGCTGGTCCTACACAGTATAACCTATTATAGCATTTATCCTCTTGCTGCGTTATCAATGAGCCGATAATAACAGCGTCTTGCTGTGCTGCCCACTCTTGCATTAGGCCGAGCGCTGTAGGTGTATATGGGTGATAGCGATGGGCCATCATCGTAAATCCTGTAGACCACATCTCAGGTAGGACAATAAGATCTACATCTTTTATTCCTTTTATCAGTTCTGAAATATGCTCCAGATTGGCATCGACCTTATGCCATTGTAATTGGGCTTGTACGACTGCTATTCTTAACTCAGACATCGTTAGTTATCGGAGAAGTATCGTCTTGCATTTCTGTTTATGGCATCATTGACAGTAGTGCCTGTAAGATGATCACTATCTGCGGGAGCAAATCTGTCAGCTTTATAGAGTTCTACTTCCCATCGAGGATTCTGCAACTCGCCTCTACAGTTAGAGTGTAGCAGTCTATAATCATTGGGAGCCAAGCCAATATTGTAGAACAAAAACTTGACACCAGTTTGATTGGTCTCAGGTAAGTGGTTATATATCCATATCTCATAAGGTGGAGCAGAGGGTTCATCAAGGACCTCTATCAGATCGTCAGGTCTTCCATATTTTAAAAACATATAGCCTCTATCCGTCTCAAATCCGTGTCCAAGGGTGGCAGTAAATTTTCTATCGACAGCCCTGGCTACTTCCATATACTTATCAAATACTTCTTTGGCATTTCCTTGAGATCTCGTAGTCCAAAAGTTATACAAGAAATACTTCTTTGCATCTATGTTATCACTCCAGACTAGGTCGTTGAGAATGGCATTCTGCGTATTGGGCACAAGTGGAAAGATGGCTTTTAGATTATAATTGAGCTCACCATCATCCATTGTTTGCACAAATGAAGTTTCAAACTTAGAATCTCCATTATACTGTACAGCGTAATCTGTGTAAGGATGATAGACCGTAAAGGGCCTTTCTCTCCTTGTTAGCGTTGCTTTTTCTTTATTGACAACCTCTAGTACGAAAGTGTAATTACCTGATTCAAGATTTTCTATTTCAAAATTTTCAAAAGCTACTGGATTCTTTGTCTTTGAAATTTTCTTAAAGCCTGGCTGTGTCTTTGGTATAAGCGTGCTGGCCTCCATCACGTAGTACATGTAGTAGATATCCTGCTCTACACCGTCGGCACCATACAACTCTGCAAAGAAATACAATTGGTTATTATCTGGGCCGAATGATTCAAAAATCAATGGTTCGAAAGAGAAACTCGCTTTAGAGAATGCAAGTTTATTGGACTCCATGGAGACTTCGTTTAACAATAAAACATCAGAGAGCACAAGGGGCTCTGCGAAATCTGTCAGTCTTATCTTCTCTCTATGGAGAAAGGTATCTTGTGTTTGATTGAGATCGACATACTGTAACTCCATATTGTAGATGCCAGGGTCCAGCCTGAAACGGCGCAAGTCCCAATAATCTATAACCCTAATTGATTCAGGACTGTTGACCTGGTACTTCTCTGCTAGCTTTATTTGGTTTCTTTCATCTTTGATGACAACTAGAAACTCTACACTAGAATTCAATAAACTATCCTCTTCACTAACGCTAAGAAACTGAGTAGTACCGCCTATTATCCTACTGTATATTTCTATATATGGACCATCTTGATAATATCCTAGGCACGAGACACTCACATCTATTGCCTTGATACAACTTGAAATACAAAGAAAAAAAGCTATTATTAGAACTGAGCGAGTCATTATCATTCTGCGGGTGTCATAATTAGTCTAAACTCAAAGTTTCTAAATTTTGTCGACAATTTCAGTGTATCCGATGTCACTTCAGAGACAAGGTACTTGGTGGGTCTCGGTGTAGCGACCCTTACCGTATTATTTCTTAGTTCAAATGGGTAAGCCTTGGGATCGCCAAATATATTGGTCGTAAATGTTCCCTCTTCTGACATTGTAACCTTACCGTTATCCAACAACCGCGTAATCTGACCATCCCTGTAAGCTTTGGCAATTTCCCACTTACCGTGGAGATCCACTTCACTGATAGATGTATCGACCTTGGGTATTGGATTGCTGTCTCCCTTACAACTGTGCAGAATTAAGGCAAAGGCACAAATTATTAAAGTATAAAATGGTGTTCTCATATGCGTTTATGCATTACTCTAAACCAAACTGGTGGCACCAAAGATAGTAACATGCATGCAGGATACCCAAATGGTAATTGTTTTGCTTCGCGATGACTTTCTAGGACTTGATACTTTTTGTGGGCCATATAATGATGGTCAGAGTGCCGAGTCAACTCATATAATAAGATCCTACCTATTTGGTGATCGGAATTCCAGGAATGCATAGGTTTTACTCGTTCATATCTACCAGATTCTAACTTTCTGCGTTGCAAGCCATAATGCTCGATATAGTTGATCGTTTCTAACAATAAGACGGAAAATAGTGCTGTACAAATGGATAGAAATAACAGCTTTGCCCCACCCCAAATGAATAAACTGGACAGAAATAGAATTTGGATTGCCGCAGCTAGGAGTTGTTTGTTAGCTAATGAAAAAAAGCTTTTTTGCTCTTTCTGCAAGAGTCTTGATTGTAATCTCCACGCATTGACATAAGTGCCAATTATGGACTTAATCCAAAAGAAATAGATGCTTTGTCCTCTTTTAGCTGTGGCTGGATCGTCTGGTGTTGCGACATTTTTGTGGTGGCCCAGATTGTGCTCCATCGTAAAGTGCATATAGAGGCTAGGTAATAGCAAAAGTTGACCCATCACTCGCTTATGTAGCTCCTTCTTATGACCCAGCTCGTGAGCAATGTTGATACCCAAGCTGCCCATCATCGTACCCGTTGATAATATGAGGCCTATCGTCTCATAGGTGTGCAATTCTGCCGTATGTAGCTGATGTATAAAGTATCCGAGTATACCATAAAGCAGAGGCACATTGATGTAGAGCAACACATCGAAAAAGACGTTATTGAGTTTTGATGATTGGACTTGAGGAGAATCGTTTTCGGAGTTAGTACCACCAAACGTATCCAAGAGAGGCACAATTCCAAAAGCGAAGACAAAACTAGAATAAGACCATAGCCCTTTGTTATCTATAGCTATATAGGTCAGTATAGGGACTATATAGGCAAAAAGATACTTGACGTCTTTCATAGGGACTACAATTATGTAGACCTAAAATTAAAGAAAAAGATAGTTAGGGCTTGAGTGATAGAAACTACTTCTTAAGAAGTTTTCTTTCTTTGATTTTGGCTTTTTTACCTACTAACTCTCTCAGGTAAAAGAGCTTAGCTCTTCTTACTTTACCTCTCTTGAGTACCTTGACATCTACTATCGAGGGTGATGAGATAGGGAAAATCCTTTCTACGCCCACTCCACTAGACATCTTTCGTACGGTGAAAGTCTTGGTAGCACCAGAACCATTGATTTGGATTACATTGCCCTTAAATGACTGGATTCGTTCCTTAGAACCCTCGACAATTTTGATACTCACATCGACATTATCACCTGGTCTGAAATCAGGTAATTCTTTCTTAGCTGTCAATTGTTCCTCTACGTAGTTGATTAAATCCATAATCCTAGTTATTTATAGGCTTCTAATAAGCGTGCAAAGATACTGAATTTCCTTAGAAAGTAGCAAATCTTAAATCAGAATGCATTTTCTTATCTCAATAAAGTCAAATGCCCGTCTCTATTGACTCTAGCACCTCTTGGCTCTCGATAGCTGACTTTATAGACATAGACACCTTGGGGCGATTGTGGCCCCGAATTAAACTCCATACCGTTCCAACCCTCACGTGGGTCTGAGGATTCGTAGACAAGCTGTCCCCATCTGTTGTAGATGTTGATTACAAAGTCATTTAGCCCACCAAAAAATCCATTACCGAGAAAACGGTCATTTGATGAGTCATTATTTGGTGTAAACGCATTCGGGAAATGAAACTCCACTGTAGGGATCACATCTATGAGTTTTGATATCGTATCAGGACAATTGGTGACTGGATGAAAACTAGTCAACAGCACCCTATACTCTCCAGTATCAGGAAAGGTAAATGTTGGATTCTGAATAAATGAAGAACCAGCCCCACCAAAATCCCATTGCCATCCTTGGGCATTTGTAGATCGATCCGTGAAATTGATTGTCCTGTCAAAGATATTGGCCTCCATAGGATCACAAGTAAAATCTGCTATAGGTGATTCTAATACCCGAATCAAATCAGGAAAACCTCTAGCCGCCTCGCAGCCCAAAGGCGAGACTATATCCACTGAAACAGAAAAGACTCCAGGCTCTAAGTACGTATGTGTCGGGCTGATATCAGTTGCTGTAGTACCATCCCCCAAATCCCAAAAGATATCGTAAGTAGAGTCTATTGGGAAGGATAAATTTTCTAAAAATATATCTACTGGATTACACCCAACAAAGGAGGACGGTTCTACTATAACTGTGCTAGGGGCAGGAAAGTAAGGGACATTAACTACAACTGAATCCTGACAAGCATCACTGTCCGTGACTGTAAGCTGTACCTGCTTATCGCCCGGTGTAGGGAATTCAAAAATGGGGTCTGGGACAGTAGATGTACCATCTATATCAAAGGACCAATCCCATTCTGTTAATCTAGAAGCGCCAGTAAATGAGAGGTCTGTAAATTCTGTTGGCCCTGCTACACAGGTATCGTAAGCAAACTCAAAGTTACTTGTAGCTCCTGGAAAGACATTAATAATCATAGGTGCGGTATCTGAGCAGAACAAGCCTTCATTGACTATCATCCGACCAGTGTATGTTCCAAAAAAAGGAAAGTCAACATCAGCATTTCTTGTCAAACCTTCTTGTCTAAATATATTGTTGCCCACACTATCGACGATCGACCAATCATAGTCTTCTATAAATCTGACATCGGTACTTAAGTTTTGTATCACCAAAGAGCTATCGCCACATAAATTGAAAATGTAGAGGTTGGTGTTCCCTGCATTTGCTCCAGTTGCTGAGCCAGGATCAGGAATGACTTCATCCGCATCCAACCTAGCAAAAACAGCTGCCTCACATTCTAATACATTGAATTGAAAGTCTCTTCTGATCTCTCCGATCTTGACACCATCTCTAAATTCTTCGACACAGACTCCTACCACAAACTGACCGATGGCATCTGGCACTCCCGAAAGCTGACCCGTTAGAGAATTTATTTCTACTTGTGGGTCTCCACCTAAGGGATTGGTCGCACTGAATGGTGGTATAAATCTAACCTGATCAAATGGTGGAGCACATTGATTGGGTTCAGGTCTGACGCATATACAACAACCTAGATTACCTGCACCGGGTCCAGTCGCATCAAAAGTACCTCCAGCTGTAGATGGCGCACAGAAAGAATATCTCAATTCATCTCCATCAATATCAGTACACCTTTGCGAAACACCTAAGTCTTCAAGTGGAAATCCTGCACATACAAAGATTGGAGGAAATTCGTCGAAGGTCGGGCTACTGTTTCCAGTTCTCTGTGCCTCCGGAGATATCGTAACATCAAAAGATGCTCCTGTGTCTCCAGGCGTAAATATGTTGGAGATAGATTCATTTCTACAGCATCGTTGATACGCAATCATATAATCTCTATCCCCTACTTCGAGTACAACCGTAAATTCATAAAAGCCTTCTTCTACTCGGATTTCGTCATTAGGTACCTCAACACAATCTAGATTATTGGCATCTACGGGCTGAATACCTCTGGGCCCTATGCCCATTATATTATCGAAAAGGATCCAAGTCCCCTGCGCATTCTGACGAAACACACCAAACATCGTTGCATCTGCACCATCAAACGGCGCACCTCCTCCATTGGCATCTCTGTATAAGGTGACTATAACATTAAAGGTCACCAGACTGCTATCTTGGTTATGCTCAATATAACGGTAAGTCACATCTCCACCTACAATGTGGGCGGCTTGCGTATCCGTCTGAACTAAGCCAGTTAGAATTATAGAAAAAATGAGAATCCTTGTATATATTGACATATCTATTGACTTAATATGAGTTGTCAAAGCAGTGAACTACTACAATATCATAACGTTAAAAATAAAGTTAAGTATATATCGTTTATACCTCAAGCCAACATAAATTGTTGCTTTGTCACTCAAACTAAACGTAATACTAATAACATTGGTTGATAATGTACTTATCCTTCCTTGTCCAAATTATGAGCTATGAATAGTGAATTGGACAACTTAACTAAGATAGTCAAGCTACTTGACAAAGGAGCCGTTGTACTCTGCCCTACAGATACAATTTGGGGTCTGAGCTGTGACGCTATGAATTTGTCTAGTGTTCGGCGCATATTTGACATTAAGTCTCGAGACCTTGACAAACCCTTGATATTGCTTTTCAGTCAAGTATCAGAAATAAAAAAGTATGTAAAAGATCTGCATCCTCGGGTAGAAGATTTACTGATATACTACCAGAAGCCTGTTACATTTATACATCGAGCTGGACCTAAGCTACCCCGACATCTGGTCAACAAAGACGGGACGGTCGCCATACGACTTACACAGGATGATACACTCAGGGAATTGATAGATGATCTCGGACGGCCCATCGTCTCTACAAGTGCCAACATCCAAGGAGAACCTAGCCCTACTGGCTACCCAGAGATTACAGAAAAAGTAAAATCACAGGTCGATTACATATTTAAAGCTAGAAGGGTCAATGGTACAAATGTTAGCGCTTCACAGATTATCAAGTATGATAAAGATGGCCAGTTAATCTTTATTCGAGAGTAGAGCTATTGTTGGTTTGGGGTTCTGGATATACTCCAAGGCCAGCATTATGGCCTCATCATTCTCAGAAAGTATTGTCTGCCGAGCTTTATCATCACCAGTTACTTTGTAATAAGACCTGCTGACGACGTAATCAAAATTCAACTGGCAAGACACTTGTCTCATCAACTCAGCATCTATATACTCCGAAACAAATTTTTCATAACCATTTTGTGACAGAGGTAGTTGATCTAGCTGCATAGAATTAGCTCTATGCATAGTCCAGATGACATAGTGATCGAGATAATACTCATACTCGTAACAATCTTGAGATTCCTTCTTATTGACTTCTATATCAGGAAGGACTCCCTGACCAGAGGGCATTTCTCTCGCCAGCAATTTACTTTTCACCACCAAGCTATCGGCTTCGAACTCATTCGTCTCGCTCTCGTATGATTTCTGTATCAGTCGACCACTCGGTGTATAATATTTTGCAACAGTAAGGCGCAGAGCACCGCCATTCTTAAGCGGAAATATCTCTTGGACCAGTCCTTTTCCATAGCTATGTTCTCCTATAATCATCCCGCGATCCCAGTCCTGTATCGCACCAGCTAGAATTTCACTGCCAGAAGCAGAGTAATTATTGATGAGAACAGCCACCTTACGGATATTATAGAAGTTTTTGCCAGTAGAACGATATTCTTGTTTTTCTCTATTCAGCCCTTTTGTATAGGTCAACAACTTGTCTTTTTTGGGAAACAACTGTGATAAGACCTTGATGGCTTCAGGTAGATATCCTCCTGGGTTATCTCTTAGATCTAGAATCAAATCGAGCTCTTCATGGTCTTTTGTCATTCGTTCCATAGACTCTACAAATTGCTCGTAGGTATTGCCGCTAAATCTCGCCAGCTTTATATATCCTATTTTATCATCTATGAGATAAGACTCACTTGCGGAGGCCACTACTATTTCCTTTATTTCAACGTCTCTATTCAGCTGCTCTCCAGTGACAGAAACCAAGTCAATATTTATAGTTTCTCTGGTATCATCCTTGAGCATTGCTCTAAGGGAATCAAAGGAAAGCTCTTGACCACTTACAAGGATATCGTTGACCTTGTCAATTATCATCCCTGACTTCAAACCCTTAACTTCTGCATCTGACTCAGGTATAATACCAGATAGATAAAAGGTGTCATTGATGCCTATGGTTTCTATACCGATCCCTCTATACACACCTTTCATCCGGTCTTGATGGTCTGTAAGTTCGGATGCTGTGATATAACTAGAATGGGGATCTAGATCCTCTAACAACTGGTCTATTACATTGATAGACATCTCCTCAGTATCAATAGAATCCACGTAAGTATTTTCTATAAATCTGATGACTTCCTCTATCCTTCCATCTTGTTGATGATTGGAGAGATTAGATACGACTTCTGATTTGAATAGAGATTCTGCATTAGATCCGAATTGTATGTTATATCCCACCAATAATCCTACCGCCGCAGAGAGCCCGATAAGTATCGGCTCCCAGACTCTGAGTGGCTTTTGTGGTGATGGCATATTAAGTAATTAGGATACGGGTATCGAGAATAAATAATAGTGCTAGATAAAGAAAATGGAGAGACTACATTACATAATCTCTCCATAATTTACTTTTTACATAGATGCAGTTACACCCCTAAGTAGTGCTTAAGTAGCTTACTTCTAGATGCAGATCTAAGTTTATTGATAGCCTTATCTTTTATTTGTCTCACTCTCTCTCTTGTAAGGCCAAATCTGTCGCCTATGTCCTCTAATGACATGGGATGCTCTATACCTATACCGAAGTACAACTTGATGACGTCACATTGTCTCTCAGTAAGTGTATTGAGAGATCTTTCAATCTCTCTTCTGAGTGATTCTGCATATTCCAGTTTTGAATCTGTACCTGGCGTTCCAGAATTTTCTAGAACATCTAGAAGTGAATTATCTTCTCCATCTACAAATGGCGCATCCATAGATACGTGTCTTGCAGCTACCCCTAGAGTCGTTTCTACCTCATCAGCAGAAATTTCTAACAGTTCAGCTAACTCATCAGATGACGGCTCTCGCTCATACTCTTGCTCTAGCTCAGAGAAAGCTCTATTTATTTTATTGAGTGATCCCACCTTATTGAGCGGGAGCCTTACAATTCTTGATTGTTCAGCGAGTGCCTGAAGGATAGATTGTCTGATCCACCATACAGCATAAGAGATGAACTTGAAACCTCTAGTTTCGTCAAATCTCTGAGCAGCCTTAATTAGACCAAGATTACCTTCATTAATAAGGTCACTTAGTGATAATCCTTGATTTTGGTATTGCTTGGCGACAGAAACCACAAACCTCAGGTTTGCCTTGGTTAGCCTTTCTAAGGCATCTTGGTCGCCATCCTTAATTTTTTTGGCTAAGTCCACTTCTTCCTCGGGAGTGAGGAGATCGACTTTTCCGATTTCTTGAAGGTATTTCTCTAATGATTGGGACTCACGGTTAGTGATTGACTTGGTAATCTTCAGTTGCCTCATCTACAGGAAGGTTTAATTATATTTCTCAAATAGGTTGATTCAAAAGTATAACTATCCGACGCAATTCGCAACTACGAATTCATATATAGATAGATGTACTGGATAACATTCACTGTGTATGCAATAAAAGTGCCTAACCATAATAAAATAAATATTACTTCACTTGCTATTAAGATTAGTTACCTCTATATTCCGCTCCGACCAACTAATCTCCAATTAGTTATAAATTAAATAAATAGATAATGAGTAGGGTGAAAATAGAGATGGAATTCATATTCAAGGCATCGCCATCAATACTGCATCAGTTTTTAACACAGCCTGAGAACCTAGTAAGATGGTTTGCGAATGGGTGTGATATTGCGGATGATGTGTATACGTTTACATGGGATGATTCAGAAGAGGTGGCTTATCTGATAGACGATATAGAAGAAGAAAGATTGCGCTTCAAGTGGGGCGATCTCGATGATGGTGATGAGTACTTTGAATTCAGAATGTACAAATCCGACATTACGCGTCAGACCATCCTTGAAATTACAGATTTCTGTGACGATGATGAGGTCAAAGAACAAAAGGACCTCTGGGCAACTCAAATAGAAGAACTGAGGTTAGCCTGTGGCGGATAATTGAGCATATAAATAATACCTGACCCCAAGATTAGTTATTGTGATGTCATTAAGATACCCAGACCTGGCTGCCTTACTATTAAGAGTAGGCTTTGGTGGCTATATGCTATGTGGCCATGGCTTAGGCAAGCTCAATAAGTTATTGGCAGGAGGAGAGATTCGCTTCCCTTCAATACTTGGGATACCACCGACCTTATCGCTAGCCTTAGCCGTTTTTGCTGAAGTCATGGCTTGTGCTATGATTATAATAGGCTACAAAACTAGATTGGCTGCTATGCCGATGATCATAACAATGGTTGTCGCTGCCTTCATAGTACATGGAGCGGATCCCCTTTTTATGCAAAAGGCTGAGAGTGGCTCCAAGGAACCTGCATTGTTGTACCTGATAGGTTTTCTAGCGATATACTTACTTGGATCAGGAAAATATTCCGTAGACGAGACGCTAGATAGTGTACTATAGACGTCTCGTGCCAACTGTATCTCTAATAGACTGGCTTACGATCAAAGTGGTGCTCAGCTGAAACAAACCGCGTAGTTCCAGACTTACTTCTCATAATTATAGAATTGGTAATAGCCCCCCATGGTTTGAATTGTACGCCTTTGAGTAATGAACCATCAGTTACCCCTGTAGCAACAAACATCACATCTCCCTTAGCCATCTCCTCCATAGCATACACTTTATTGATATCCGCTACACCCATTTTCTTTGCTCGCTCTATATCTCCGTCATTTCTAGGGACTAATACGCCTTGGAAATCTCCTTTGATACATCTCATAGCCGCAGCAGCAATGACACCTTCTGGAGCGCCACCTATACCCATCATTATATCTATACCTGTATTAGGCAAAGCTGTTGCTATTGCCGCTGATACGTCCCCATCTCCTATTAAGAATATTCTTGCACCGGCTGCTCTTACTTCTTTGATTAACTCCGCGTGTCGAGGTCTATCTAAGATAATTACCGTAAGATCTGAGATTGTACAACTCTTACGTTGAGCTAATCGCTTTAAGTTATTAGTTGGTGTATCATTGATATCTATCGCTCCGATCCCATCTGGCCCGACTGCAATTTTATTCATATAGATATCTGGAGCATTAAGCATACAGCCTTTACTGCCTATAGCCATCACAGATATGGCATTATATCCTCCATGTGCACAGATAGTTGTCCCTTCTAGTGGGTCTAACGCTATTTCTATTTCTGGTCCTACCCCACTACCTACTTTTTCTCCGATGTACAACATTGGAGCCTCATCTCGCTCTCCTTCACCGATAACAACAACACCTTGACAATCAACAGTATCTAACATCTTTCGCATACCATCTACGGCTGCTTGGTCAGCTGCTTTCTCGTCACCTCTACCCATCCATCTGGCAGAATTGATAGCTGCTATTTCTGTTACTCTGATAAACTCTAAAGCAAGATTCCTTTTCATAACTAGTTGGTTTTGTACTCAAACTTAGTCGAGTGCTATATAATTGCTCTAAAATACTTGTTACAATAGAAAAAGCCTCTGCTGTGGAGCAAAGGCTTTTAATTTCTTTATGAAGCCACTTCAGCTTCTACCTTGTCGAAATTGTCTTCAGAGAATTTTTTTCCTTCCCATTTGCCGAGCCATTCGCAATTTTCAGGTTGATTTTTAAGATACTGCTTGTATGCATCTACTGCCTTCTTCTTGTCAGTTCTCTTGATCGTGATATTATTATTATACCCTTTCTTGATATTGAAATAATAAATACCCTTTCCATACTCAAACTTCTTGGTACGAGGTCTTGCCATATTAAATTCTGATCTTTTTCTGCTCGCTTACAGATTTGATTAAAAAAAGTACTAATAGCAAAATTGAAAAAATTTTAAAACCACTAGCTTAATTGAAATAACGAGAGAAGATACAAAAAAGTTGTTTTTATTCCAAAAAGTTAGAAAAAGTACCCTTAATAATATTGGGCACAACCACTGTAGCTTACTGCTCTATGTCTCTATTCTGCTGCTTACTTGTATGTCTATTCTGCTCTTATGACGCTATGCGTATCACTACTTCTGAGTCGATAACGCAACAATTTGATTGGCTACACCGACAAGAAATGTGTTTTTCTTATTGAAATTTTTGCGGTTATGCATTTTTGGGCAACGAGCACATATCTTAATAACACCAAATGGCAGAGACAAGAGGTTATTGAATTCGTAATCGATTTATAACTAGTCAATGAATGAAAAACCCAAGTCGTGCAATAAAAAAATGGAGAACAGTAATCACTGCACTCCATTTTGTTTTCAGTAGCCGGTCTGGGGTTCGAACCCAGGACCCACGCCTTAAAAGGGCGTTGCTCTACCAGCTGAGCTAACCGACCGCCTTCGAAAAGTTGTGCAAAGATATACTGTATTTGCAATTTCACAACCATATTCGGAAAAATTAGGCATCAATATTTCGAATCATTCCATCGTAACCACCTACAGTGTTAGGGAATACCGTTTGTGCTTCCTCCACCAGGGCATCAATCGACCGATATCTACTAGAATAATGGCCTATTATAAGCTGATCTACATCTAGACGCTTCGCTAGTTCTGCCGCTTCTAGTGCTGTAGCGTGCCCCCTAGTATGTGCTTGCTCACGCAACTCATCAAGGTAAGTGGCTTCGTGGTACAACATATCTATGCCGCGTAGATGATCCTTGGACCAGCCATATATCTGTGTATCAGCACAGTAGGCATAACTTCTTGCTCGACGCCGAGGATGGGTCAGGTCCTCATTGGGTATCTGCTTGCCGTCCCTTAATAAGTCTTGACCTGCCTTAACAGCTTTTATCTCGGGAATACTCATTTCATAAGTACTGACAGCATCTTTTTTGATATTCACGGGTCTTGGTGTTTCTTTTATGAGAAACCCCATACAAGGTATCCGATGATTGACAGGAAACGCCTCTACGGTAAATTTGGATGTTCTGAATAGCGGATTAAGACTGGAAAGCGCGACTTCTACAATCTCAATATTGTAATCTATGTGACTCTGACTTATACGAAGACAGGTGCTGACGTACTCTTGCAAACCAGGAGGTCCATAGATTTTTAAAGGTGCTGTACGTGATAAGTGGGACAACGAACCTAGGAAGCCAGGAAGACCATATATATGATCTCCGTGTAGATGACTAATAAGAATATGCCTAATCTGGTTACGCTTAATCTTGTACTGAGACATACGCATCTGGGTACCCTCTCCGCAATCTATGAGGAGCAGCTCACCTGATACATTAAGTACTTGACTTGTCGGGAATCTCCCGTGGGCTGGCATCGCAGAGTTGCACCCTAATATGGTCAACTCAAACTTATCCATATACTATCCTATTCTTGTTCTGAAGAAAGTTCCTTTTCTATCTCTTCCATAAAAATGAAATCAATAGACTCTTCTACAGTTGGCAATATCTTGAAGATAGTCTCTAATCTCGAAATTTCGATGAGCTTTTGGACACTAGGATGTGCAATACCCGTCAATACGAAAGTCCCTTGGTCATTCCAAAGCCTATTGGCTGTAAGAATGGCACTTAACCCTGAAGAATCTACATACTTCACATCCGTCAAATCGAGGATGAGGTTCCTGACCCCTTCATTACATAAGAATACAAACTCAGACTTAAGATCTGGAGCTATTAGAGAATTAAGATTGTCTTCGTTGAGTTGCAACAAAGAGTACTTGTCTTGTTTATCTATTACAAACTTCATTTCGCTTGATTTCGGTCATTTGGCCTTTGAGGTTATATAACGTCAATTACCAAAAAATCGTTTACTCAGTTCGCAAAGGTCGTAAAAACAATGGCTATTCTTTAAAAAGTCAGAAATTTTAGGAAAGGAATAGTCGTAAAGCGCATGATAGCGTGTCAATCAAACGAGTAGAAGTGCCCTTACTATTGACCATTGAGTGGCATTTTGTCTATTTTGCAACAGTACTTTAGCGCCATATTGGCATATAACTTATAATGGTACGTTTTTAGACTAGTATTTAAACAAGTTTCTCATACTAATATTAGTAATTAGTATAATATTTAAGGTTTTGCATCAATACCCAGAAACCTAGAGAAGTGGGTTAATGTTTTGTAAAAAACATCAAACCAAAAGGAATTTCTCAAAAACAAGGGTTTAAAGTAAAAACAGAACTGCTTATGAACAGCAAATTTTCGCCTAAAGTAAAAAAGATCATCTCTATGAGTAGGGATGAAGCCATCAGACTAGGTAATGACTTCATAGGGACTGAGCATTTGCTTCTCGGTATGATAAAAGACAATGAGAGTCTTGCCATTCGTGTACTGGATTCGCTAGAAGTAGACATGTATGAACTGAAGTATAAACTAGAATCTGCGATACAAAATAAGAGAGGTGCTAATTCTCAACTCAATGTAGGCAGTATTCCATTGAATAAGCATGCAGAGAAGGCGCTGAAGGTTTCCTTTCTCGAAGCTAAATCTATGAAACAACAAGAAATTAGCCCCGAACACATTATGCTGTCAATCCTGAAGATGAGCGACGGCAATACACCACAAATTATGGAAGATTTTGAAGTAGACTATGCTATCTACAAAAATGAACTAGAGTATGTCAACCAAGAGGATAACTCGGGTTATACAGATATAAGCGCAGCAGCTGATGATGCAGATCTGCCACTAGATGACGAACGAGATGATTCCTTCAGTGGAAGTGCTAGGAGAAAGACAAGTTCTAAATCTAGAACACCTGTACTAGACAATTTTGGTCGTGATGTTACCAAGCTTGCGGAAGAAGATAAGCTAGACCCCATTATAGGTCGAGAAAATGAAATAGAAAGAGTATCTCAAATCTTGTCAAGAAGAAAGAAAAATAACCCGATACTCATAGGTGAACCAGGGGTCGGAAAGACGGCTATAGCAGAAGGCCTCGCACTGAGAATACACCAGAAAAAAGTCAGCAGAACCCTCTTCGGCAAACGAATAGTCATGTTAGATCTTGCAGCACTCGTTGCAGGCACTAAATACAGAGGTCAGTTCGAAGAGCGCATGAAGGCAATTATGAATGAGTTGGAAAAGACACGCGATGTGATTGTCTTTATTGACGAGATACATACCATAGTCGGTGCTGGTGGAGCGACAGGCTCTTTGGATGCTTCCAACATATTTAAGCCTGCACTAGCCAGAGGTGAGTTACAAGTAATAGGAGCTTCTACATTAGATGAGTACAGACAATACATAGAGAAAGACGGTGCACTGGATAGAAGATTCCAAAAAGTATTGGTCGAGCCACCTTCACCAGAAGAGGCGATACATATACTGCAAAACATCAAGCCGAAGTACGAAGACTTCCATAATGTCACTTACTCAGATGATGCCATCAATGCTTGTGTAAACCTCAGCTCAAGATACATTACAGATAGGTTCTTACCAGATAAGGCCATCGATGTGCTCGATGAAGTAGGAGCCAGAACCCACCTCAAAAATATTCATGTACCTAAGCATATAGAAGAACTTGAAGCTAGTATAGAAGGTGTCAAGGATCAGAAAAATCAAGCTGTCAAGAATCAGCAGTATGAAAAGGCGGCAGATCTAAGAGACCAAGAATCCAAACTTATCAAGAAGCTTGAGGCATCTAAAAAAGAATGGGAAGAAGATGCCAAAGAGGCCAAATATCCGGTCAATGAAGAAATGGTTGCCGAAGTTGTTGCGATGATAACAGGTATCCCTGTAACTAAAGTTGCCCAAAAGGAAAATAAAAAGTTGGTCAAAATGGCCGATGACCTGAAGAACCATATCATCGGGCAAGACAACGCTGTCGATAAGATCACCAAGGCCATACAAAGAAATAGATTAGGGCTTAAGGACCCTTCTAAGCCTATAGGTACTTTCATCTTTCTAGGGCCTACAGGAGTAGGAAAAACAGAATTGGCTAAAGCATTGGCCAAAAATGTATTCGACTCTGAGGATGCTCTGATCAGAATAGATATGACAGAGTATATGGAGAAATTTACCCTGAGTAGATTAATAGGAGCTCCTCCAGGTTATGTAGGTTACGAGGAGGGCGGCCAACTGACAGAGAAAGTCAGACGTAAGCCCTATTCCGTAATTCTCCTAGATGAAATCGAAAAAGCACACCCCGATATCTACAATGTATTATTACAAGTGTTTGATGATGGGCAACTCACTGATGGTCTTGGGAGAAAGGTAGACTTCAAGAATACCATGATTATTATGACCTCTAATATTGGAGCAAGAGACCTTAAGGACTTTGGCACAGGCGTTGGCTTTAATACCAAAGCAAGAATGGACTCCCATGATGATAACTCTAAGGGTGTCATAGAGAAAGCCCTGAAAAAGACTTTTTCTCCAGAATTTCTAAATAGGATAGATGATGTCATCATCTTTAACAGCTTAGAACAGGAGCATATCTTTAAGATCATTGATATAAGTCTTAAGGATTTATACAAAAGGCTAGAAGATATGGGATATAAATTGACCCTAACGCCAACTGCAAAGAAGTTTGTAGCCGAGAAAGGCTTTGACCCTCAATTTGGTGCTAGACCACTCAATAGAGCTATACAAAAACACATTGAAGACCCACTTGCAGAGTATATACTAGCAGAAAGTCCTGCAGAAGGGACTGAGCTAAAAGCGGTGTTATCAAAGGATAAATCTACTATAGTCATCAAAACCACTAGTTCAGTACAATCGGAGGATATTAAAGAATAGCCAATTAACTCATTGAGTTTAGTGCTTATATGTTAACTTTGGACAAAAGCCATCGTTAATGAACAGAGTCTAGATGGCTCGAATATTATAAATTAAAAGAATTCATTTGGCTAAAAGAAGATCGTTTACTAAAAAACCAGAGAAAAAATTCCATTTCAGAATTAATGAAAAAATCGTCGTTCCCAATATTAGATTGGTAGGTGAAAACTTCGACGAGATAAGCAATATTGCTGGCAAGAAGGTAGAAGCAGGTGTCCACCCTACCCGAGAAGCACTTAGATGGGCCAAGGAACTAGAACTAGATCTAGTAGAGATCAGTCCAAAAGCCGTCCCTCCAGTTGCAAAAATTCAAGATTATAACAAATTCCTTTATCTCAAGAAGAAGAAGGAAAAGGAGATAAAAAACAAAGCGGCAAAGACGGTCATCAAGGAAATCAGATTTGGTCCTAACACAGATGAGCACGATTTCCAGTTTAAGCTTAAGCATGCCCAAAAATTCCTGACAGATGGTGCAAAAGTTAAGGCTTACGTACACTTTAGAGGTAGAACTATCGTCTTTAAAGACAGGGGCCAATTGCTTTTGCTCAAGTTTCTTAACGAACTAGCAGAGCTAGGAGCAGCAGAGGAGCTGCCTAAAATGGAAGGGAGAAGGATGATTGTAATGATAGCTCCACACAAAAAGCCCAAGAAATAAGGCGTATTTGACTAAAATCAAAGCCATTTCAAGCACTTGTATCTATTATTTGTCTTAATTTTGCAGCCCTAATAAAAATTGGGAGTTATGCCTAAAATGAAAACACACTCGAGTGCTAAGAAGAGATTCAAACTTACCGGTTCAGGTAAGGTGAAGAGATTTCAAGCAGGAAAGAGACACTTACAAAGAAAGAAGACCAACAAAGCGAAGTTGAATCTTACAGGATCTACACTTGTTTCTCCTGCAGACGAGCCTCGTATCAAGAAATTACTTTGCAAGTAAATTAATTAATTGGGTTGAGGTCAAGACTCTCCAAGTAGAGGCCCTTAGCTCGAAAAATTCAAAATATGCCACGTTCAGTTAATGCAGTCGCTTCAAGAAAGCGAAGAAAAAAGATTCTCAAAGCAGCAAAGGGTTACTTTGGTGCAAGAAGTAATGTCTACACAGTTGCCAAAAACGCAGTTGAAAAAGCATGGAGTTATGCTTATAGAGACAGAAGAAATAAGAAGAGAGCCTTCAGAAGACTATGGATAGCTAGAATCAATGCTGCTGCCAGACAAGAAGGTATCACCTACTCAAAGTTTATGTACGGCATCAAGCAGGCCAATATTGAGCTTAATAGAAAAGTCTTAGCAGACTTAGCACTCAATGAGCCAGAAGCTTTCAAAAGCATCGTTGCCAAAGTGAAATAAGCTTAAAAGACACAACAAAACAGACCTTGATACTCGCGTATCAGGGTCTTTTTTTTGGGTAATACTTTATGAAACTATAACAACACCGAGTAGTTAGTTAATGCGGACCACGATCCCAGATTTCTTCGATTTTTGAAATAGCTTTTCTGTCTAGTATACGAGCATATAAGCCATCCTCTATGCACATCAACTGATTTCAACTGAAAGTGCCCCTATTGCTAAGACCTCTAGGTTTTATGCTTAGGAGGTAAGCAATATTTCTTAAGACCATAATTTCATTTGAGATTACTGGCATCTAGTTTCTTATCGCCACGACAGGGTCCATCCTTGCTGCAAGATAGGCTGGAATGATGCCTGAGATAATACCGACGATAATAGATATGACTATACCTGAGATAGCATTATTCATCGTCATTATCATTTCAAACTCTATAACCTTGCTTATGAAGATGATCATCCCGTAAGAAAACACCAGCCCGACAAGGCCGCCAATAAGACATAGCACAACAGCCTCTACCAGAAACTCCAAGAGTATAATACCCTTCTGGGCACCGATAGCCTTTTTGATACCGATGATATTGGTTCTTTCCTTTACGGAGACGAACATTATGTTGGCCACGCTAAACATCCCTACGATCAAAGCAAAAATACCAATCACTATACCCACTAGATTTAATGTACCAAAGACACTTTCCAGTACAGTATTGAGCGATGAGAGTTCCATCAGCGAGAAATTATCCGACTCCTTAGGCTTTAACCCTCTATGTGCCCGTAAGATTCCTGTCAGCTCTGCTTTGAGTTCCTCATTATCTATCCCAGGATTGGCCTTAACTACAAGAGACTCGCCTACTCCTTTACCATCTTTGATATTGAGAAAACGCCGCGCATTGGTCAGTGAGACCCATATAACATTATCGAAATTCATAAAGTTAAAACTGTTATCTCCTTCCTCTTTCAGCACACCGATAACTGTGTAGTTCTGCCCTGCTAGTTTGATTTCTTTACCGATCGGATCCAAATTCTGAAACAACTCCTCAGCGCAAGTATGACCCAAAATGACTTTATTACTACCTGCCTTATGTTCAGACAAGGTAAAGTGCCGCCCTTTGACAAATTCAAGATTTTGAATGGCCTGAAAATCGTAAGAAGAACCTTTTATAAAAGCATCCTCAAGTGAATTGGATTTGTACTTGATAGTCTTGCCACCAGAAAAGACAGCAAAAGAAACTTTATCAGCTAGTTTAGCTTTGCGCTTGATAACTTCGTAATCATTTAAGTCAGGATCAGGCCTTTTGAGATATTTAAAATAGTTTGCTTGCCGGTCTTCATTCCAAGGAAACTTCTCTACATAGACAGTACCAGAACCCAACTCAGACAAACCATCCATCACATTCTTCTGTAAGGAATCTACAGCGGACTTAATGGAAATGATACAAAAGATCCCTATAGTGATGCCTATGAGGGATAGGAAACTTCTCAGCTTATTGGCAAGAAGGGAGCTCATCGCTTGATTAATACTCTCCCAGATGACTTTAATAAGGATAATCATTAATTAAATGTAGCTTTTTGAAGCCTAAAGGCAGCAAAAAATAGACAAATAGACCCTAAAGACCCCTTAAACCCAATAAAGCAGTGTGCTTTGAGAAGACTTGACAGTTCTAATGCATTTTTTCTACTTTTGTCCGCTATTTAAAACTAAGCATATGAAGACTAAACTGTCACAGTTTACTTACGATCTACCAGAAAAATTCATCGCTAAATATCCAGCAGATGTAAGGGATGAATCTCGACTTATGGTCGTACATAAAGATTCAGGAAAAATAGAGCACAAGGTATTCAAGGATGTGATCGACTACTTTGATGACGATGATGTTATGATATTCAATGACACCAAAGTTTTCCCTGCTAGACTCTTCGGTAAGAAAGAGAAGACTGGGGCACAGATCGAAGTTTTTCTGCTTAGAGAACTTAATAAGGAATCTAGACTCTGGGATGTACTCGTAGATCCTGCTAGAAAAATAAGAGTAGGCAACAAATTATTCTTCACGAATCCTAAAGACCCGGAACAGGAACTACTTGTCGCAGAAGTTGTCGATAACACGACCTCAAGAGGTAGGACCATCAGATTTTTCTTTGAAGGTACTGATGAAGAATATCACGCAATCCTAAGGACCTTAGGCAATACACCTATACCTAAGTACATCGATAGAGAGCCAGAAGCTATAGATACAGAGCGTTATCAGACAGTATATGCAGATAAGGTCGGGGCAGTAGCAGCACCTACTGCGGGACTTCACTTCAGTAGAACTTTGCTCAAAAGATTAGAAATCAAAGGTGTACACCTTCCTAAAGTAACCTTACACGTAGGGCTAGGTACTTTCAGAGAGATAGAAGTAGAAGACCTTTCTAAGCACAAGATGGAGGCAGAATATTTTGCTATTCCACCTGAAACGGCTCGATTGGTTAATCAAGCTAAGAAAAACAAAAAGAGGGTCTGCAGTGTAGGGACGACGAGTATGCGGACTATCGAATCTGCAGTATCCGCTACAAGCACACTTAAGGAAGCTGAGGGATGGACTAACTTATTTGTCTATCATCCTTATGAATTCAATATCGCTAATTCTATGATTACCAACTTCCACCTGCCCAAGTCATCATTGATGATAATGGTTTCGGCCTTTGCAGGAATGGAATTGATTATGGATGCTTATCAAGTAGCTATAAAGGAGAAATATAGATTCTTTAGCTACGGCGATGCGATGTTGATAATATAGAGGTCAAAAGGAATTATTTTATCCGAGGAATAGTTGAAGGATTGTTATAGGACTCTTATACAGAAGTTTTCAGATAATCAGTTGGTAATCAGATTATTACACATTTATCTACACACTAATTCTAGATAATTTCCTTGTTTCGCAATTTTTAATAGATTTGCGGAAATTTTGAGCCCTTGGACACTTTATTCAATTTTTAAAACCTACTTAGTATGTATTGGACGCTAGAATTGGCACATCACCTAGAAGAGGCTCCTTGGCCAGCGACGAGAGACGAGCTGATTGATTATGCCATAAGAACTTGCGCACCTCCAGAAGTTGTAGAAAATCTTCAAGAGATAGAAGATGAAGGTGATGCGTATGAAAATATGCTTGAGATATGGCCTGATTTTCCTCGTAAAGATGATTTTCTCTTTAATGAAGACGAGTACTGATTTTCTACTGAATCAGAGAATATACAAACCCCATTCATTCTATGTTTGGGGTTTCTTTTTTGTCCCCTTACTCGTATTGACAAAGAACACGCCTGTCAACATAAGGCCTGCTGCCATTATGGATAATCCCGTCACCATCTCTCCAAGAAATAAGTAACCCAACAGCATAGCCACAATGGGATTGACATAGGTATTGGTAACGACCTTTTCTGTTGAGACATTTTGGAGTAAATAGTTGAAAGCCGTAAAAGCTATTATAGAACCAAATACAATCAGGAATGAGACGGACACGATCGTTAATCCAGTATAATCTGTGTACGCTAAGATCTGCTCACCTATCAAAAGGCTAACACAAATACTGAACAGGCCACCTACCAGCATTTGCAATCCAGAATTGAGCAATTGCGATTTTGGGAGAGCAGATCGGCTGACGAATATAGAACCTGAACCCCAAGCCAACATAGACAATAGGATAATGACAACACCTTTCCACTGATCTACAGTAGATACCAGATTGTCTTGTGAGACAAGGAGATACATACCTATTATCCCTAGAAATACACCTAAAAATGCTCTGTTGGGTGGCCGCTCTTGATCTACCATCCACAACATCAGCAGTATGACGAGTGGCTCTCCCGCAATAATGAGCGCCGTCAAGCCTGTATCGAGATAATAGAGTGCCCAGATAGCGCCTGTAGCTCCGAGCCCCATAAAAAGGCACCCTGCTATGGCTGCATTCCTCAATTCTAAAATCGAAGGCTTCTGGGGCTGTGTAAAGATGAAACTAACCAACATGGTAATACCTCCAGCTGCCAAATATCGCCAGCCACAGAGGGCAAAAGCGGGTATCTGTTCTAATGCCATCGCGGAAAAAAGGTATGTAGCACCCCACACAAAATAGGTTATACCAAAACAAATGAGGATCAAGGTAGACTTGTTGTTTATCAAGATGGAAGGGTTATAATTAGGAGTCACTAAATAAAATTGTCCGCTAGGTTACTAAAATCGCTACTTCGTGGAATAAAAATTGAATAAAAACAATTCAGAATGTGACTTCATCCCTTTTATCACGTTTAAAGTATACTCCCCCTGATTTAGTTTGACCACTAAGTCATTAATCACACCTTCTAAATATTCTATTTCAGTTTTTGTCATATATTGTGTTAGCTGTTATAGTAATAAATAAATGGTACATAAGGAAGTTAAGAAGGTTCTATACATAGAGGATAACCTAGCGGATATCAAACTCTTCGAAGAGGCAATAAGTTTTAACGAGCTAGCCATCAATCTAGAATACGTCACTGATGGTCAAGAAATGCTACATTATTTCGAGACTGCCAAGGCTGAGCATTACAGAGATCTTCCAGATCTAATTATCTCAGACCTCAATTTGCCCAAGATAAGTGGCCAACAAGTCATATCAGAAATCAAAAAGGATTCTGTATTCAAAAAGATTCCAGTTATAGTCTTTACGACCTCAAAGCTCCGTAGTGATATCGAGAAGTGCTATGAATATGGCGCCAATGCCTATCTCTCTAAGCCTGTTGATATTGACAAAATCTTTGAGTTAGTTGAATTGATAGATAAGTTTTGGCTACGGAACTGTCTATTAATCAAGAACCCTACACCAACGGAAGTATAATTTCTTCGAGATTATTAAGTCAATTCTGCTACACGCCTGATAGATCTCAGAGTACTTAGGTATCTCTTTG
The DNA here is from genome assembly GCA_937929835.1 of uncultured Saprospiraceae bacterium. Taxonomy (GTDB): domain Bacteria; phylum Bacteroidota; class Bacteroidia; order Chitinophagales; family Saprospiraceae; genus RFSX01. The sequence continues at coordinate 59,568 of CALFUU010000040.1, forward strand.
TATGCATATCAAAGATGCCTTGCTGATCTAATACATCAATCCTTACCCGTCCATGAACGTGCACTATCTGGGATTCGCCTATAATTATCCCTACCTTATTGATTAAGCCTCCTTGGTCAAAAAAAGCTAAATCCCCGATCTGAGCTTGCGAATGAAAACCTACATCGGCACCTATTCTAGATTGTTCTAAAGCCGTCCTTGGAAGGTTGAGTCCAATCATCTTGTATATCACCTGTACGAGACCTTCCCCATCTACACCTAAAATAGATCGTCCCCCATATAGAAATGGGCTATGCAGATAACGTTTTGCAATATTAATTAGGAGTTTTTGAGAATTTTGAGATTGGTCTAGGTGTACAATCTGACCGTGATATTGGTATAGACCAAAAGCCAACCTGACATTTATCCCATCACAATCATACAAATTAGAACCAATACAGATAGGAAACGTTGCCTTTTCTGAGTTCAATCCAGCTAAGTGATCAAGGGCAAAAGCTCTGGACTCTTTGCTATGTTTGGTTAATTCCTTTTCGCGGATGACCCTAAACTGCCTTGGGTCTACCCAACCTATGGTACCATCCCAACTACATTTAATCTTATACCAACTCTTCTTTTTAGATAGGATTTCTATCTGCTCACCAAATAAGACTTGAGATACCATACAAGACTTGTGGTCAGCCGTCTGGCGCACAGCAGCGATACTCACCGTACATACAGCAATATTGCTCAATTTAGGTCTGCCCCCTTTTCTTGTCATGAGTTCTCAAAGTTAGCAATCTAGGCTACTCCGTATATATGTCTAGAACCATTAATGTAAGAGACAGATATTGTAAATTTGTAGTATGAATATCAAACAGTTAGGATTATTACTTTGTGTATGCCATTGTTTTATCCTTTCAGCTCAAGACGAGCACTTTTCACAATTTTATGCTATTCCGATGCATATGAATCCTGCACTTACAGGAGCATACGAAGGTACTTATAGGATGAATCTTGTCTATCGGAGCCAATGGGGCAATACTTTTAATACGCCATATCGGACTATTGCAGCGGGAGGCGACACAAGAATACCTGTAAAGATCCAAAAGCGATCCACTGGAGATCATATAGGCATAGGACTGTTCTTTATTAATGACGAAGTTTCAGAGTTTCAAGCCTCTGCAAACAAACTATCAGCCTATGGTGCCTATCACAAAAAACTAGGTAAAAAGAATACTTCATTTATTGGCGCAGGTATTAAGCTCGGCATCATTCAACGAAATATAAATTACGGCAACCTAAATTTTCAAGATCAATTTAACCAGGTTGACGGTTTTGATTTACCAAGTAATGAGCTCTTCCCACCTAATAATTTCGGGAGAATCGATGTATCGACAGGCATTAATTATTCGATACAGCTGCCCAAGTCCACATATTATGTAGGTGTAGGTTATCACCATATAACCAATCCGACATTCTCCTATTTTAGCCTGATAGATCCTCCTCCCTCTGATGCAGATATATCTCAAGTCTTGGAGTCTAAGCTAAGTGTGCACTTGAGCATCGATAAAAAGCTTAATTACGATTGGATTTTTCAACCACGGATAGTCTATCAGATGCAAGGCATTCATAACCAAATAGACTTAGGTTCTAACATCGAATATATATTTGATACTAGAAACTCGGCGATTGTATTTGGCTTATGGGCAACAGGATTATCTGATTTAGATGGTTTCCATATAGAGAACATTACACCATTAATAGGACTACGCCAAAAACAATTTATACTAGGACTCTCTTATGATGTTCATCTACGAGATACTTTTGATTCTGTATTTGGGTACAACACATTTGAATTGTCTTTGCGATTCAGTGGTGTACACGAAAACAGCAATGGCTTTTGTCCAACATTCTAAAAAACATCTACATTGAAAATAAATTGGTTTCTTCCTATCCTATTTTTATCTTTTCTTATATCAGCTTGTCTAGAGGCGCCTAACCACTATACACATCTACCACCAGGCAAATGGAGAGGCATACTCAAACTTACCGATCCAGAACAAAGTCAAAACCTAGCACAGCTTGGTGAAGACCAGAAGATCGTTGACTACTTTGAATTACCCTTCAATATGTTAGTCGAATATGAAGGTGCAGAGATGAAAGCTTACTTACTCAATGGACCTGAAAAAATCGAAATAGAACATGTCCATCTGGGCAGAGATGCTAGTACAGCTAAGGATACTCTGATGATGCGCATGACTGCATTTGACACCTATATGGACGGCTTTTATGAGGAGAATACAATAGAAGGTTATTGGGTTGTTAATTACAAGACAGGCTATAGGATTCCTTATATAATAACTTTTGGAGAAGAACATAGGTTTACAAAAATTCCAGTAGATGACACTGAAGACTTTTCTGGAGATTGGAAAATGGTTTTTGATTATGACAAGAACCCTTACACTGGCATAGCTGAATTTACACAGACCCATAATGAACTTAATGGGACTATCAGAACTGAAACAGGTGACTACAGGTACCTCCAAGGCAATGCATATGCGGATAAGCTAAGACTTAGTGTATTTGATGGTGCTCACGCCTTTTTGTTTTCGGGCACGCTAGATCAAGATACTATCTATGGAGAGTTTAGAAGTGGGAAGCATTACAAAACTAAATGGTATGCTACCAAGGACAAAAAATTTCAGCTAGCCAATCCTAACGAAATGACAAAGGCTACAATACAAGCTCCTATAGATTTCAGTTATAAAAGTTCTGATGGGACAAACTTTTCACTAAGCAGTCTACCAAGTGATAAATTAACCATTGTTAATATTATGGGTACCTGGTGTCCTAATTGTAAAGATGAGATCAACTACTTAAAGGAGTTGAAAGCTACGGGCAAGTATAACCTATCGATTGTCAGTTTAGCCTTTGAAAGATATAAAGACGAGAGCAAAGCCTTAGAAAAACTCAGAAGTTATAAATCCTCAATGGATGTAGACTGGCCCATAGTCCTAGGAGGCTACGCGGATAAGGCTGCTAACTCTGAGCAACTAGAGTTTATAGACAAACTATACTCCTACCCTACAATGTTGATTCTGGATGGAGACAAAGTTATAAAACACATACACACAGGGTTTTCTGGACCTGCTACCTCTAAGTACGAAGCATTCAAGTCAGAAATGGATAACTTGCTGACAACATTAAATAAAGAATTATAATGAAAGCCAAGACGGTACTGATCACTGGGGCTACCTCTGGTATAGGTAAAGCAACTGCCAAAAAATTTGCCAAAGCTGGCTATAATTTAATTATCACAGGGAGGAGAAAAGAGAAACTGGAACAATACGCAGAAAAGCTAGCCTCTAAGTATGTCGTAAAAGTCTTACCGTTAGCCTTCGATCTGCGTAAGGTATCTGAAGTCAAAAAGGCTATAAAATCACTCGGTAAATCTTGGGTCAAAATTGATATACTCATCAATAATGCTGGACTAGCAAAGGGCTTTGACCCTATCCACGAAGGCCACATAGAAGACTGGGAGTTAATGATAGACACCAATCTCAAAGGTCTGCTTTATATGACGAGGATGATTGCGCCAAAGATGGTAAAAGCCAAATCTGGTCACATTATCAATGTAGCTTCCACAGCAGGTAAGGAGGTCTATCCCAACGGAAATGTCTATTGTGCATCAAAGCACGCTGTCGATGCACTCACAAAAGCCATGCGCATAGATCTATATAAGCACGGTATACGTGTAGGGCAAGTGGCTCCAGGGCACGTGGAGTCTACAGAATTTGCGCTGGTTAGATTTGATGGAGATAGAGAAAGATCTAAAATCTACGATGACTTTGTACCTACTAACTCAAAAGACATAGCCAATGTCATCTACTTTATGGCCAGCCAGCCAGCACATGTCAACATTCAAGATATACTTGTTATGGGCACACAACAGGCCAGCAGTTTATTTATCAATCGCTCTGGGAGAAAATAAGCTTACAACTTATCAAAGAAAGCACGCAGGTCTGTAGCATCTTTGGGCTGCATGCGACCACCCAAAATCAGACGCAACTCTCGGCGTCTTATGGCACTTTCATACAGCCTTTTTTCTTCTTCAGTTTGGGGAATTAGAGGAGGAACTTGCTGAGGCAGTCTGGTTTCATCACTTAAGGCGACGAAGGTCATATAGGCGTGATTAGACTTCATTCTATTCTTACCCTTGATGTTAGATACATGTACTTCTAGATACACCTCTACCGATGTCGTAAAGGCTCTTGTTACGGTTGCTGTTAGGGTAATCACATCACCAACCTTAATTGGAGCAGAAAATGAAATGTGATCTACCGAGGCTGTCACTACATGGGCTTCACAATGCTTACCAGCACATATACCACCTGCTATGTCCATCCACCGCATCAGATTGCCACCCATCAGATTGCCCAATGGATTAGCATCATTAGGCATTATCATTTCGGTCATTATGGTTCTACTTTCTGCTACACTTTTTTCCATTTTTTACTTTAGTAGTTTAAGATTAAACACCAGTTTTAGTTTTTCCAATAAGATAGGTCTCACCTCTGCTATACTTATGTCTCTTCCTATTTCCTTAGACAAGGAAGTGACAGATTTATCACGATCAGCTATGCCACAAGGGATAATATTATCAAAGTGTGAGAGATCCGAACTTACATTGAAGCCGAAACCGTGTAAACTCACCCACCGACTAAGATGCACACCTATTGCACAAATTTTTCTCATTCCTTGATTATCCATTAACCAGACACCTGTAAGACCTGTTACACGAACCGGATCTAAACCGTACTCTCTCAATACAAGAATAATTGCCAGCTCAATATTGCTCACATATCGATGGATATCTCTATACAATAACTCCAAATCAAAAATCAGATAGCCAGTAATCTGACCAGGTCCATGATAAGTTATGTCTCCGCCTCTATTGATATCAAATAACTCAAATCCATCTTCTTGCAACTGTGATTCAGACTTAATTATATTTTGTCTTTTTGCACTGGTACCAAGCGTATAGACTGGCAAATGTTCGCATATGACAATATGGTTTAAGATGGAAGAGTTACTTTTATCATAGTTTTGTTGGGCGCTTTTCTGATTCTTCAACTGATTATGGAGTGTCATCTGAAAGTCCCATACGGATTGATAGGAAACATCAGATATCAGATGGATCTGCGTATTAATTAAACTTTTAGTGCTTTCTTGTTTTAATTGCATATGATGAAGACGGTAATCCTTTTGCTTTCAATTTTCGGTTTTTCTGGTGTCCTTGTTTCACAAAATACAGTTCCAGATTTCACTGTGACAGACTCAGATGGGATAGAACACACTCTTTATAGGGATTACTTGGACAAAGGTATCACTGTTGGCATTAAGTTGTTTTTTGTCAATTGTCCACCCTGCAACTTTGATGCTCCAAAGATTCAGACCCTCTATGAAGAGTGGGGCGCAGGCCAGGCAGACGTACAAATTTTTGAATTAACAATTAGCAGTGATAATGATGCTGCTGTCAATGGGTATAAGGCTATGCACGGCCTTACTTTTCCAAGTGTCAGCACTGAAGGTGGCGCCTCACAGACTGTACAACCTTATATAAATGGAGATTTTGGAGCTTTCTTTGGAACCCCGGGCTATTTTGTCATTGCCCCAGATGGTACGGCAACTGCAACGGGTGGTGGAACGAGCTCGCGTATACCCAACTTTGACGCAGGCATCAATGCAACTGGGGCAACAGGAATTGTGCCACCACAACCAGATCCAGCTATATTCAATCTATCTATAGAAGATTCCTTTGGCGCTGTCGTTGAAGATGTAGAGATTCAACTTATATCAGCATCAAATCCAAGTCTCAGCTATGATATTGATTTAGATAATCAACAAATTGTTATACAAGATCTAAATCAGCAGTTTCCCGGTATTGACGACCCTATTCTCAGATTGTCGAAATCTGATGATATAAGAGGAAAACTTACCCCTTTGGACATTCTTCTCATTAGAAAACACATCCTGGGTCTCATTCCTCTTGAAGATGAGGCACTTTTATTGGCAGCGGATACAAATGGAGATGGAAGTATAAATCCACTCGATATGTTGGTCCTCCAAAAGGTGATTTTGGGTCTATTTAGTGAGTTCCCAATACCTAGTCATCGCTTTACACCTAATGAATTCCCACTGCAAGTGACGCCTGGCTTGCAAAATATTGAGATAAAAGCCTCAAAAACAGGCGATCTGAATGGTTTTTAGTCTCTTTAACCTTTCAATTCCAAGTATTTCATCTCCTAACATTGATGTTATTGGTCTGATAGACTAACTTCGCATTAAGATATTCTGTAATGTATAAGTTACAGATTATCATCCATTCGCAAGCAGTAAGTTAGAAATTAAGGCTAAAGTTTAGTGCTTTGATCTTGTCTTTGAAAGATTTAACATTTAATTCAGAGACCAGTAGAAGCGTTTTTCTATTAACAGACGTATTCCGTGTGGAAACCGACGCTGAGCCCCTATCATTTTAATAACAAACAAGTTTTTCAAAATTTCTATGATGAAAATTTTCACATCTAGTGTATTGGTAGTTCTTATGAGCTTATTCATAACGGCTGGCAATCTTTACAGTTTTGGACACGATGATAATTTCTGCTTTGATGCAGATGTAGCGGAAGCTCAGATGGACTTTGAAGCTATGTGCCTTACTGCTCCCTTTATTATGTGCCCTTCAACTTATTTGGGTTGTCCGAATGATAACACCAGCCCTACGACAACAGGCCAGGCAACAGCAACACCTGGAGACCCTAACTGTCCTCAACCTTCTCTTACTTTCACTGATGTTATTGTCACCAATACACCCTGTCTGAGAGTAATTCATAGAACCTGGGAAGCAGGCTATACTGGTGCGGCAAACCTAAAGCTTCACTCATCTTGTCAGCAAACACTTTTCTTAGAGGATACAACAGCTCCTGTTATATCCAATTGTCCAAGTAATGTCAACGTTAATCTTCAGAACAACTGTTCTGGCATAGCTACTTGGTCTATACCGACTGCTGCAGATAACTGTGGAATACAATCCTTTACTACGACACATTTTAGTGGTACAGCATTTCCAACTGGAACAACAACGGTTACCTACACGGCAACTGATAATTGCGGATTCCAATCTGTATGTTCATTTGATGTAACGGTGTCTGGCTCTTGCTGTACAGGTCCTAGCATTACTTGCCCAGCCAACTATACAGCGTGTGGTGGTTCTACTGTACCAAGTGTAACAGGCGTAGCAACAGGAACAAATGCCGACCCAGCTTCTTGTGGAGCGGTTAATATCATTTTTACCGATGTAGTTAATTCTACAAGTTCTTGTGGATCATCTATTACGAGAACTTGGGTGGCAAGTGACGGTACAGCTTCTGCAAGCTGTGTCCAAACAATTAATACAGCTGATAATAACATTCCTGTCATATCTAATTTTCCATCGGATATGACTTTTACAGGAAATGGATCTAACTGTTCTGTACCAGTAACTTGGTCTGAACCAATAGCCACAGATAATTGTGGAATAGCCTCATTTTCTTCAAACTTACAAAGCGGAAATGTATTTAGTCAAGGATCTACTTTAGTAACTTATACTGCGGTCGACAATTGTGGAAATCAAACTACAGCAGCTTTTCAAGTAACTGTAAATTGTACACAACCTTGTAATACAAATCCAACAATTAACTGCCCAAGTACATTTACGGCTTGTCCAGGATCTGGGGTACCTACTCTACTCACCTCTGGTACAGCAACAGCAACTACTTCTGGCGGTTGCACTGGCACACCGATCATTACCCATACTGACGTCATCAATGGTACAGGAGGTGGCACGTGCGCAGGCTCACAACAAATACTCAGAACATTTACAGCTACAGATCCTAATAACGCTTCATTGAGTTCTAGTTGTTCTCAAGCAATAAACCTAATCGATACACAAGGACCTACCATAGTAGGTATGCCAAGTAATATGACCGTTAGTGGTAACGGTGCAGGTTGTGCAGTTCCAGTTACATGGACAGTACCTACTGCGACGGATAACTGTGGATTGTCATCATTGACATCTAACTTCTCTCCAGGTAATGTATTCTCATCAGGGTCTACTCTAGTGACGTATACAGCGGTAGATAACTGCGGTAATGTTAATACACTTTCATTTACGATAACCGTTAACTGTATTAATCTTACTTGTAACACACCACCATCTATTTCTTGTCCAAGTACTTACAGTGCTTGTCCGACAAATAGTGTTCCTGGACCTAGTATAACAGGTACAGCGACAGCAACGGCGACAGGTGCAAATTGTGGTACACCTACAATTACATTCAATGACATCATATCAGGATCGGGATCTTGTGCAGCATCTATGGTTGTACAAAGAACATGGACGGCAACTGAGCCTAGCTCAGGACAGACGGCTTCTTGTGTTCAAATGTTGAACTTGGTTGATAATACAAATCCTTTTTTCCAAAATTTCTGTCCTAATCCAATTACATTATCAGGTACTGGATCTAACTGCTCTGCAGTAGCAGTATGGGCTGCACCAACAGCTGCAGACAACTGTTCTTCAGTATCTATTAGCAGTACACACAATAGTGGTACTAACTTTGGACAAGGTTCTACCTTAGTAACTTATACCGCTACAGACAACTGTGGCAACAGCAGCACATGCGCATTTAATGTTACAGTTAATTGTGCTACTTGTAATACGAATCCAGTGATCTCTTGTCCATCTAGTGTTACTGCTTGTATAGGTTCTAGCTCTAGTCCTAGCTTGACAGGAACCGCAACAGCTAATGGTGGGGCTAATTGCCCAGCACCTTCTGTGACTTTCTCTGATTCCACTATTGGGTCTGGTAGTTGTGGAGGCTCAGTTATTACAAGAACATGGACAGCTACTTATGCAGGCGTAAGCGGTTACTCTGCTTCTTGTGTACAAAGTATCAACCTAATAGATCAGACTAATCCTGTAATTACTGGATGCCCATCAAATCTAACGGTAACAAGTACGACAACACCTGTAACTTGGGTAGTACCGACAGCAACAGACAATTGCAGTGTACCTACATTAAGCACTACACATAACTCAGGATCTACTTTCCCACAAGGCACGACAACGGTTACATATACAGCAAATGATGGTTGTGGAAACGCAGCGACTTGTTCTTTCACTGTGACTGTAGAATTACCACAAGGTGGATTTGCATCTTGTCCGAGTGATATCGTTATCGATTGTAACACAACAGGTGGATCAGTCGCAACTTGGTCAACACCAACTTACAATGGTGCATGTAGTTCTTGTGATGGAGGTCAGCACATTTCTGGGTTTATATATATGGGCTCATTTAATGGTAGTCAATATTACTGCTCACTTAGCCCAGCTACATTCCCGAGTGCAAAGTCAATCGCATCAAGCCACGGAGGGTACTTAGCAGATGTAAACTCAGCTGAAGAAAACGCTTACCTAGCAAATCAGTTACAAATAAACTCTGCTTGGATAGGTCTGAATGATTATGAAAATGAAGGCACCTTCACTTGGTGCAGTGGGGCTCCTTTTGGAAGCTACACGAACTGGTATCCTGGACAACCAAATAATTTCAATGGAAACCAAGATTTTGTAGAAATGTTGGCTGATGGAACTTGGAATGACCAGTACAATAATTTTGCTTTAGAGTTTATAATGGAGATTCCATGTTCATTTATAACACAGACACAAGGGCCTGCACCTGGAACACAATTACAGAGTGGCACTTATCCTGTGACATATACACTTCAAGATGCTTGTGGCACATTTGCCACATGTAACTTTAATGTAACTGTCAATTCAGGTTTATCAATTACTTGTCCAGATAATATTCACATTGATGCTTCAGATCCTGCAGGAGCAGTTTGTACTTGGAATGAGCCTACAGCACATTCTTGTTGTTCTAACTGTTCTAATACTGGCGGATCTATTCCAGGATTTATTTATATGGGTAGTCAAAATGGTTCACACTATTATTGTTCTCTTGCTCCGGCAAGTTGGGCCACTGCCAATCAAAATTGTATAGCACTAGGTGGTAATCTTGCTGTTATAAATAATGCAAGTGAAAACGCATTCTTAGCCAATGGCCTACAAGCTACTGCGGCTTGGATAGGTGCAACAGATATGAACAGCGAAGGAAACTTCCAGTGGGTAGATGGTACACCATTTAGTTATACCAACTGGTATGTCGGTCAACCAAACAATTATAATGGCAACCAAGACCACCTAGAATTGCTAAAGAGTGGAGAGTGGAATGATCAATATGGTTCTGTTTCTCTAGAGTACATCTTAGAGGTTTCTAATTGTATCACAACGACACAGACCGCAGGTCCAGTCTCAGGTACAGTCTGCCCTCCAGGATCACATACTGTTAGTTACACAGTACAAGATGGTTGTGGCAATGTAGAGACTTGTTCATTTAATATTACAGTAACGGCACCGGCACCACCATCTGGAAGTCACTGTACATCTAGTGGAGCCTTTTCTAATAATAGTTACATACATTCTGCGGCATTTAATACCATCCACAACATTTCTGGAAATAATAACGGTTATGCAGACTTTACGAATCAATGTACGACTGTAGCGGCAGGTTCTGTGTATCCTTTACAATTGACACCAGGCTATGGTAGTGCCTCTCCTGTCAAGGTCTATTGGACTTGCTGGATTGATTACAATATGGACGGTGACTTCGATGACAACTACGAATTTGTAGCCTATGGATGTGGTGCTAAGACACTGTCTGGTTCTATAACAATACCTTATGCAGTATGGAATGGTACTACGAGAATGAGGTGCATCATGAAGGTAGGTGGCTATGCTACGGACCCTTGTGCACAGTACCAATACGGAGAAACGGAAGATTACTGCGTTACGATTACGGGTGCTGATATTATAGGTCAACAAGGGCAAGATCTAGAACTGAGAAATTCACCTTGGGCAGATGCTCTAGAATTGAAGCCTACTGTATCGGATGACAACTATGCTACTATCTATCCTAATCCAGTCAATGAGGTAATGACCTTAGAACTAGGTAATGTCGATATGATTAAAGCAGTCGGTATCTACAGTATAGATGGCAGAAGAGTTATGACACTCAATAATGTTAAAGAATTTAATGAAGTGAATGTATCTGACTTGCAAGGCGGCATATATATGCTCAATGCAACATATGAAGACGGTACGGAAATCACTGAAAGGATTATTGTTCAACATTAATCGAAAGTGAAATAAAAAAGAAGCCGATCAGTTAGTTCTGGTCGGCTTTTTTGTTTTGACACGCTGTTGATGCAAATATGATGCACGATTATTGGCATTTTGTATGTTAGGAAATCCTGAGATTTAGGAAGCTAGATTCGCCTATATTTGTCCACTATTCAGACTACAATTAATGAAGATTACTTACTCTGGCCACTCTACCTTTACTGTAGAAACGCCTAATGGAACTATACTTTTTGACCCCTTTATCAGTGGTAATCCTCTGATAGAAGACAAAGATTTGTCGAGATTCAAACCTGACTGCATCCTTGTCAGCCACGGCCATATGGATCATGTTGCTGATGTAGAAGCCATAGCTCTACAATCAGAGGCACTGGTCATATCAAATTATGAGGTGTCCACTTGGTTTGGTAATAAGGGTATCAAAACCCACCCGCTTAATCACGGAGGCAAAAACAAGTTTGACATAGGTACTGTCAAGTATGTTAATGCTGTTCATACGAGTAGTCTTCCTGATGGCTCATATGGTGGTAGTCCAGGAGGATTTGTGGTTTGGAACGAAGGATATTGTTTCTACTTTGCAGGAGATACAGCCTTGACTATGGATATGAAACTCATCCCCATGACTTGTCCAAAGTTAGACTTTGCGATACTACCTATAGGTGATAACTTCACAATGGGGTACGAGGATGCGGCTATCGCGGCAGAATTTATCCAAGCTGACAAAATCATAGGTTGCCACTATGACACCTTTGGCTATATAGAAATAGATCACAATAAAGCAAAAGCAGCCTTTGCGGAAAAAGGAAAGGAGCTGATATTGATGGAATTAGGACAAACAATAGAACTATAGTATGGCCAAAATAATATCAATAGCAAACCAAAAAGGCGGAGTAGGCAAAACGACAACAGCTATTAATCTAGCTGCGGCGGTGGCCATCCTTGAAAAGAAAGTGTTGCTCATCGATGCAGACCCACAGGCCAATGCATCTTCAGGAGTAGGTCATCATTCCTCGGAGTTAAAGTATAATCTCTATGACTGCCTTATCAACGAAGTAGACGTAAACGAAGCCATCGTAAACACCGAAATAGATAATCTTGATCTACTGGGCTCAAGTATTGATCTGGTAGGTGCTGAACTCGAATTAGCGAGCATACAAGAACGTGAATACCAACTAAAGAATGTACTCAGTAAAATCCAAAAGGAATACGACTATATTTTCATTGACTGTCAACCTTCATTGGGTATAATTACTGTCAATGCATTGTGTGCTTCTGATTCTGTGCTCATTCCTGTACAATGTGAAATATTCTCACTACAAGGTCTCGGACAATTGAAAAACACAATCACGCTAATTGCCGAGTCACTCAATCCTAAACTCGTGATTGAGGGCATAATCCTGTCTATGTTTGATAAAAGGCTAAGGTTAGCAAAAATGGTGGTCGAGGAAGTACATGAGATTTTATCAGACAAAATATTTGATACAGTTATCCATCGTAATTCCAAAATAGGCGAAGCGCCCAGTGTAGGAAAGCCCGTTCTATTGTACGACATATCAAGTAAGGGTTCTAAAAACTTTCTCAATCTAGCCCACGAATTTGTCGGGAAGAATGAGCTTATCACAAAGACAACAACTCAAGAAGATTCAAGTGAGTAAAAAAAAGAAAGAACAATTAGGAAAAGGACTAAGAGCACTACTAACAAAAATAGATAGCTCAGAAACGCCTGCTGCGGAAAAGAAAGCCTACGTCAAAGAGCTCTCTAAATCGGTAGCAGAAATAGATATCACACATATAGAGCCCAATCCTTATCAACCTAGGACAGATTTTATTGAGGAAGAATTGATGGACCTTGTACAGTCTATCAAGACACTAGGTCTTATACAGCCGATAACACTGAGAAAAGTAGGCGACGCTAAGTATCAGATTATATCTGGTGAAAGAAGGTGGAGAGCCTCCAAGTTAGCAGGCTTAACTACAATCCCTGCTTACCTCCGGACTGCAGATGATCAAGGGATGCTAGAGATGGCGCTAGTAGAAAACATACAGCGAAGCGATCTCAATGCACTAGAAGTGGCACTATCTTATCAACGTCTTATCGACGAATGTAATCTGCAGCACGAAGAATTGGCTAAGCGAGTCGGCAAAGAAAGGAGTACAGTAACCAACTACACAAGGCTGCTCAAACTTCCTCCAGACCTACAATCGGGGCTTAGAAATAAGAAGATATCTATGGGTCATGCTAGAGCACTTGTTTCTCTTGATAACCCTGTAGACCAACTCTACTATTACAATAAAATCCTTAATGAAAACCTGTCTGTAAGAAATGCAGAATCATTAATCAGAAACCACAAGCAGGGAGAAAAAGGAAACACATCTACTGCTAAGCCCAAGATGCACCCGGAGGTAAAAAAGATAAGAGACAGATTATCAAAAAACCTAGGTGTCAAAATAGATATCAGCAGGAATGCAAAAGGAAAAGGGAAATTGATATTTCATTTTTCTTCTGATGACGAGTTCAATGATTTGATAGAAGCACTAGAAGACTAAAACAAATTTTTCTTGCTCTTCGTTAAATTGCATATGCGGTTAACTCTTATTATCGTCTTTCTCGCCTTGGTACAGATATGTGTAGGTCAAGAGGTTCCTCAAAAAGAGCAGACTGTAACAACTAAGGAAACTAAGGTCGGTGTCTCAGATGGAGTGGTAGCAACCAAAGAAAGTCCCTTTGGCTTCTTCAAGATGTTCTCTGGAAACCCAGGAAAGGCCGCTCTCTATTCTGCTATAGTGCCCAGTGCTGGACAACTTTACAACAAAAACTATTGGAAAGTGCCGTTAGTGTTGGCCATTGAGGGTACTGCTATTTATCTAATCATAGATAATACAAGCAATTTTAAAGCTTGGAGACAAGGACACATTGATCTAGATGCTGGCCGTATAACATCCTTTAGAAATGCCACCACGGCAAGTCAAGCAAGATTGGCTAGAGACCAATGGCGGCAATGGAGAGACTTCGCCATTATTGGTACCGCAGCGATACACCTCATCCAGATTGCTGACGCCTTTATACACAGACATCTCGTAGAATTTGATATCTCAGACGATCTAAGCTTAAATGCTTACACAACTGGTCAATCTATCGGTATGGTACTAACCTTCTAAGCGGAAGGCTATTATTGTATCTCACCGTTGATTACAGTTACAATCTTTGCATCTGGATAAGCAAACTTCACAGCAGTGTTATAGTACTTATTGACATCAGCGAGTTCTTCAAAGTCACCTATAAGGTAGTGGAACTGATCATCTTTTTTTATCTCCTCTAACCTAGAGTGCCTTTTGTATAGATCATCATCTTGTGCTAACTGAGACACCGAGGTATGTATAATGACCTTATAGACCCCTCTGGCTTCTTCAGAAAAATCAGTGTCTATACTAGAATCAATGGCAGCTACAACAGGTGCATTCTGCACTTCTACAGTAATCTTATTTGTTTGTAGATCTTCTGATCCCATTGGCTTCTCGACTTTGGGTGCAGTTGCACTAGTAGTAGATGGCCTTGGTGGTGCCTCATCTTCTTCTATATTCAATTTTGCCTCCGCCTTGGCTATTGAGTCAAGGTCCATACTGCCCTCTTCCGCTGGCACCATCACTTGTCCACCAAATTGAATTTCATCCAAAAGGGCTTCTGATTGTTCCAGTTGCTTGATATGAGCGAGAGTTTTGACAGGAGCAGGGACATCTGCTATACCTATTACTTTGAGTTCAGTACGTCTATTGATACTATGTTCTTTCTCGGTACAGTCTACTCTACCTTTACAATTATTGAGCAATTTATCTTCTCCGTAACCTCTTGATACGAGTCTCGTTCTATCTACACCATTATCGACTAGAAAATTGACAACATTCTCAGCCCTCTCCTGAGACAAGAAAAAATTCCTTTCATTTGAGCCACGACTATCTGTATGTGATCCGATCTCAACTGTCAAGTCTGGATTGTCCGACATCAAGGTAGCCAGCGCTTTGAGTCCGTCCTCATCAGTTCTATCTAATTCTGCACTCCCATACTCATAGAGAATATTGGATATAGGAATGGTTTTGCCTTCATAGATTCTTTCCATTTCTACATTGGCCAACAACACTCCCATCTGATTGCCTTCGCTCAGATTATCTGACACTCCTGGTTCTACAGAACCTATCCCTTCAAAACATAGAATACAGCCTTCAACGTCTACAAAGGCTTCCATTCTCTTACTCAGAAAACCTTCTTTTCTTAGCAAGACTGTATAGTGATTTCCCTTTATAAGTGCTACCTCAAAGTTTGGCTCAGGGTAATCCACCAAAGCCAATACCTCTTCTTTCTTAGTGTTGTTATATACTTCTATTCGGGCTCCTTGAATGGCATTAACAGGAATTGTATCCGCATCTCTACTTTCAGCCAAGGTAATCTCAAACATATAACCTGGCGCACGTTTCATTTCTAGTTTGACGAAGAGTTTTTCTCCAGCCTCTTTTCCATTCGTAGAGATTTCTGTCATTTTCTCTTCAAACATATCTTTAAAGGTCCGCAATACGTACGCATCTTTGAATGGAACTTCTGCAACAAAGTGCCCAGTGACATCTGAAAAAACAGTTTTGAGTAGGTTCTCTTGATCATCAAATACCTCGACCTGGACCACATTTAGAAATCCTCTATTCCCAGACTGAAAAACATAACCATCTATCGTTAGATTTTGTCCATTTAACCATAATGCCATCGAGCTGAAAGCAACTAGACATATCAATTTCCTCATTTTCTGCAACTGTTAGGTTTTTTGTTATAAAGTCTCGTATTATACCCACTTTTTGACTTCGGAAATGTTAAAAAGTCTCTAAATCGTCTATAATGAAGATAATTTTTATGGGAACACCAGAATTTGCTGTTCCATCACTAGACATCCTCTATCAATCAGGATACAATATAGTCGGTGTTATCACTTCCGTGGATAAGTATGGAGGAAGAGGCCGTAAGACCCTACTAGAGTCCTCGATAAAAAAGTATGCGCAAGCTAAGGGGTTAAAAATATTGCAGCCAAAAAATCTGAAATCTCCCTCATTTCAAAATGAATTAAAAGCTTTAGCTGCTGATCTACAGATAGTTGTGGCATTCCGAATGTTGCCAGAAGGTGTATGGAATATGCCCAAGTACGGCACCTATAATCTACACGGTTCTCTCCTACCTAGATATAGAGGGGCAGCCCCCATAAACTGGGCAATTATCAATGGAGATAAGACAACTGGTGTGACCAGTTTCAAACTGAAGCACAAAATTGACACGGGCAGCATACTCATTCAAAGGGAGCTACCTATCTATAAGGATGATACCGCAGGAGACTTACACGACAGAATGAAGTGGATAGGCGCAGATGTCATTCTCGAAACGGTAAGACGCATAGAATCAGGTCAGGAGGTACTGCAAGAACAAAACGAAAAAGAGGTGTCGCATGCGCCGAAACTCAACAAAGAGAACACTGAAATAAATCTGAGTCACCCCGGGGAGAAGATCATAGACCATATACGAGGCTTATCACCCTACCCGACGGCTTGGCTTAACTTGGATGGAAAGTCTACTCAAATATTACAAGCTGCCTTCGTCCCAGAGGCGCAAAATATGAAGGAAGGAACAATACTGACCGATGGTAAGAAATATCTTAGAATAGCTTGCTCAGATGGTTACATAGATATTCAAGAACTCAAGATGAGTGGCAAAAAGAAATTGCCTGTCAAAGTGTTCCTAAATGGATACACTTTCGAAAGCTCTACTGAAGAAATGTAGGTACAACGACCTCCTTGACGAGTTCAGCCAACTGTGTAAAAAACTTGAACTTGCTTGTCATATCTGAAGGTTGTAAATCAGCCATTATCGGAGCTTGATTGTACAACTCCGTATTTTCGACAGAAACCATAGATACAATCGTTGCGCAAATAAGCGCACAAACAAGCAGATTTTGAATCTTTTTCTTGGTCATGATAGGATTGAGTTATTCGTACTAAAATCTATAACGTTAATATTGCCTTAATAGTTACATGAACGGAAACTTTCATTGAAGAAAATCGTGCCTCACATTTTCAGTACTCTATGGCAATAGCTGCGTAGGATCCTTGTGTCGTGAGATATCATTATGATACTCAGCGACTTATGTGCGACCAAACGATGTAAAACTGTACCAATTTCAGATTGAACAATCTGGTCCAATGCTGAGAAAATTTCGTCACAAATCAATAATTCGACATCCATTAATAAGGCTTTTGCAATGAGAACCCTCTGACGTTGACCTCCAGAAAGCTGTCTGGGCAATCGGAAAAGTAATCCTTCGTCAAGTTGTACAGCCATCATCACTTTATTGACCTGTATAGGATTATACGCCAGTTTACGTACAAAAAATACATCCTCAAAATGGGCCTTGACGGACCTGTGGGGCGGCATCCTACTCATAGGGTCCTGAGGAATCAGTTGTACCATCTTACAGTATTGGTCTCTGTCTATCTTGCTGAGTGTATTGATATCTTGACCTTTGTATCTGATATGACCAGATTCAAAAGTCTCCATACCAGCTAAGAGTCGAGCTAGCGTGGATTTGCCTACACCCGAAGGACCTTGAATCCCAAGGATTTCACCTTGATGAAGATGCAAGCTGAAGTCATCGATTATAATTTGAGATAGCTTGGAAGAAGAAAAAAGCCCTCCCTTGGCGTAAGATTTCTTCAATTGGCCTACTTCAAGAAGAATTTGATTCTGAGCAGTCAGAGCCTTAGTTGGAACAGTCTCCTGAGACACAGCTGTGCTAGTACCAACAAGTTGTCCATTATCAAGAAACAAGACTCTATCCGATAGTCGCTTGATCAGTTGTAGGTCATGGCTGACCAGAAGTAGACCCATATTGTGCTTCGTCACAAGACTAACCAACAATTGAGATAAGTCTTCCTTGAGCTCTGCATCTACAGCAGAAAAAGGTTCATCTGCCAGAATCAGTGGCGGCCGATTGACCAATGCAAGCGCAATAAGTACACGTTGCAACTGGCCTCCAGACAAATTATAAGGGTAAGCTTTAGCAAATTTTTCTGCAGGAACCAAACCAACTGAGGTTAGCAAAGTATGAATATCTGAAAGATTTGGGGACTCCATTTTCTCAGAAAGCTGAGTAAAAATGGTTTGTCGAGGGTTAAGCATCTCTGCCGACTGTTGGAATATTATGCCGATATGCTTTTTCCATATGGTCCTAAGGTCATCCATCTTATTGAGTACGTAACTCTGTCCATCAATGGATAACTTAATTTCACCTGTCTCATCAACAGGTTGCAACTGCTGCAATAACCTACTGATAGCGGAAAATGTCATCGACTTGCCACTACCAGAGGGACCTACCAAGCCCACGATCTCACCTCTATCTACGCAAAACGACAAATCAGACAAAATGGGTAAAGATCCATCTTCTCTAATGAGGCTAAGGCTATAGGACTCCAATGTTAATAGACATACTGCCATAATCACTAAGCTAATATATTAAGTCACTGTCTTTGATGGAAAACAACGAAATTTGGGCATTTCGAGGAGATAAGGCTTAACGAAGGCTTAATTATTAAGAGAAAAAAAGTCAACATCATTCTGATACCCGTTAATAAGGTAACATCAATCAACTCGCATATGAAAATTGTATTTAAAGTATTACTCTGGCTATTAATAGGTTTGGTCATAGCACTCCTCCTAGTACCTTACTTGTTTAAAGGTCAACTATTGACCGCAATAAAAGACACCCTCAATGAAGAGCTCTACGCAGAAGTAGATTTTGAAGATGTAAACCTCTCTCTATTCAAGAATTTTCCAGCCGTATCTGTTGGCATAGACAATGTAGCGGTGACTGGTGTAGACCAATTTGCAGGTAAGACACTCTTTACAGCAAATAACATCAGTGTAACTACAGACTTCAAATCATTAATCAAAAGCCAAGAAGGCATAAATGTCAAAAGCATCTATGTAGACAAACCTCTGATCAATGTAATTGTGAATAAAGACGGAAGTGCCAACTATGATATCGTCAAAGATAAAACTGATAGCCAATCTGGTGGTGACACTTTTGGCCAAATTGAAAAATACGAAATCAAGAATGGCAACATCAACTATCTAGATAATACATCTGGCTTAAAGGCTGTTATCACAGATTTGAATCATCAAGGTCGCGGTAATTTCAAAAACGTAGTGTTTGACCTAGAAACAGAAACACAAATAAGTGCGCTGTCATTCACTGCCCAAGGCATACCCTATTTGAATAAAGCAAAAGTGGATTCAAAATTAGATCTAGGCATAGATTTAGATAAAAGCGAATATGTCTTCAAGGAAAACAACATCAATCTCAATGACCTGGAAATGGCGCTAACAGGTAAGATCCGAGAGCAGTCTGGAGGATACAATATGGACGTAGCAGTCTCTGCTCCAAACAACTCTGTAAGTTCTATACTGTCTTTAGTGCCAAGTGCTTACAAAGGGGAATTTCAAAACATAAGCTCTACTGGAAATTCATTTCTGGAAGGTACGATCAACGGACTCTACACGAGTGACCCTATAAGTTATCCGAAAATTAATCTGAAAGCTAACATCGATAATGGTACAATAAAGTATCCTGATCTTGCACTACCCGTTAAGGATATCAATCTGGATGTAGCAGTAGGCGCCACCCAATCCGATTGGAGCGATCTTACTATTGACTTAAGTAAACTGACCTTCCTTATTAATGAGGATAGAATGTCTAGCCAAATGAAAATAACTAATGGGCTTAACAATCCTAATATAGTCGGATTGATAAATGGTTCTCTTAATCTGCCCAACCTATCAGAAGCCTTTCCTGTAAAGGATATGAAACTTAAAGACGGTGATGTAAAAATTAATATGGCCGTCAATGCCAACTCAAATGACATCATCAATCAAAATTATGGAGCGATGGAATTGTCTGGGGAACTAACAGCCAGCAAGATTGATCTCAAATATGCACAGTGGCCTCTGAAGATAAAAGAAATCAATACCAAACTCAATCCAAAAGAAATAACTAATACAGTTGCCGAAGTGGAAGTTGGAAACTCTGACTTCAATGGTACAGTTTTCATTCAAGATCCTTTAGCGTTTATACAAGATTCCACTCTATCTGTGAACACAAAAATAGACTTAACAAGCAAGCAACTCGATCTAGACGAACTAATGGCTCTAAATGAAAGTACAAGTGCCACTGAGTCAGCAATAGAACCAGGTGTACCTGACCTCTATAATGGGTACAAGGTGACAGGTTCGTACAAAGCCAATGAAATAAAATACGAAAATTACGACTTGAATCAACTCCGTACGGACTTTGTGTATGCAAAAGATGCTGTTGATTTATCATCTACAAGCTTTATGCTCAATGGTTCAAAGATGCAAATCAGAGGAGAGGCCTCAAACATAATGGACTACGTAACTCTGAATGAGAAAATAAAAGGAAAATTCTTTTTTGAAGCTGACAAACTCAATTTAGATGACTACCTCAGTGAGACGGGAGAAACCTCTACCGAGTCAGAGCTCTTTATAGTAGACAAAAATATGGAACTGACTATCTATCCAGAAGTAGGTGAGATAACCTATGGCCAGTATGTACTAAATGATCTCGAGGGGAAGATAGAATTACTCGATGGGATAGCTCAGCTCAAAGAAGGCACTACAAAGACACTCGGAGGTAAGATCAATATGGATGGTATTTATGATACTTCCAATCCAAACCAACCCGCATTTGATTTACGTTATAAATTGGATCAGTTGTCTTATCAAAAACTATTTGAAATATCAGAATCTTTCAAGAAGCTAGCACCCATTGCACAATATATAGATGGGGCTTTCAATTCTACACTTGTGATGGCTGGGCCTCTTACTAAAGAAATGTTGCCTGATCTTACCAAAGTAACGGCGTCAGGATTTTTAGAGACCTTACAGGGCAACATACAAGGCTTTGAACCCATAGAGAAAATTGGTAATGCAATCGGTGTAGACAAATTGAAATCTTGGACATTAAAGGGAACTAAAAATTGGTTTGATGTAAGAGATGGATTTGTCATCCTAAAGCCGCACGATCATCAGATAGACGATATGATATTCACTGTCGCAGGTAATCATGGGATAGATCAGACATTAGATTACACGATCAATGCAAAAATACCAAGAGACAAACTGAGAAAAGATAAGCTCGGAAAAAACTTAGAATTCGGCATGGACTTCTTAGAAAAAGAAGCCAGCTCTAGAGGTGTCAACATCGATTTAGGTGAGATGATATACTTAGATATCTTCTTGACAGGTACACTTAAGTCACCAAAACTGAAAGTCATTCCTGTTGGCTCAGGTGGAAAAACACTCAACGAAGTTGTTAAGGATGAAATCACAAAACAAATTGATGTATTAAAAGATACTGTTAGGACAGAACTAGAGAATAAAACAGAAGTCCTAAAAGACTCAGTTACGAAGGTTATTGTCAGCAAAACTGATACTATAAAAAAACAAGCGGAAGAAAGAGTCAAAGTAGAAGTGGATAGACAAAAGGACAAACTTAAAGACGCATTCAAGGATAAATTAGATACTACCGTGACCAAGGTGCTTACAGACTCTCTTGAAGGTAAAGTCCTTGACAGAGCAAAGGATGTACTAGGTGACGACTCTAAAGAAACCGTCGATGATCTAAAAGATAAAATTAAAGACTGGAATCCATTCAAAAAGAAGAAGGGCGGAAATTGAGATTGGTAAGTGCTACAAAATGGGTTGGAGTTATACTCGTAACAGCCTCAATCATTGCTGGGTTTCTCATCTATCCCAAACTGGAAATAGTCACTGGGTATGCAGCAAAGAAAGCTTGCTCTTGTGCTTTTGTTGGCAGGCACTCAGTCGATCAGATAGAATCTTATGATCTAGAAGCCTTCCCTCTATCTCTAGCAAGTCTTAATATAGACAAGGATAGATTAGAAGTCACTGCGTCCATTCTAGGTCTGCAAAAGAAAACAGCCATACTGCGGAAAGGTCTTGGCTGTGCATTATTACAAGGCGAGGATGATTACAACATTGAAAGATTTTCAGCCTCAAATAAGAAGACAGCCAGCCCTAAAAACAGTAAGACACCCGCATCAATACCTAGCAAGTCGCTAAGCCTAGCCTTTGATAAGACTGGCCAATGGGAGAAAAAAACTTTTGCAATGGTTGTTATGAAAGAGGGGAATATTGTTGAAGAAAGGTATCATCCTGGCTACGATGCAGACACAAAACTGCTCGGCTGGTCGATGACTAAGAGTGTAGCAAATCTTATAGTAGGATCACTAGTGAAAGAAGGGCGGCTTACACTAAACATAGACACTCTCTACCCAGCATGGCACAATGACGAGAGAGCACAAGTGACACTAGCCCATCTCCTCAAAATGAATTCTGGATTAGAATGGACTGAGCAGTATGGCAATATAAGTGACATCACTCAAGGGCTCTTTCTAGAAGAGGATTTTATTTCTTATGTTAGATCCAAGCCTGCTGAGTCTATACCTGGGTCGGAATGGGAATACGCCTCAGGCACAACCAACCTCATAAGCGGTATTGTCAGAAGACAGTTCGAGTCATATCAAGACTATTTAGATTATCCTCACAACAAAATATTCAAGATTCTAGATCTAGATAATCCAGTCATAGAAACAGATGAGGCAGGACACTATATCCTTTCTTCTTATATGTGGGCTACGGCAAGAGACTGGGGCAAGTTGGGTCAACTATACCTAAATAAGGGAAACTGGAAGGGCGAACAACTAATCGACACCAGCTACATAGAGTAGTCCACAAAGCCTCATCGTGCAAGCAATGAATATGGTGCACATCTATGGCTCAACACCGATCAATCCGACTACCCTTCCGCTCCTTCCACAATGTACTGGTTCAGTGGATATGAGGGACAGTATGTTTTTATTATTCCAGAAGACGACTTGGTTATCGTCAGACTAGGGCTGAGTAAAGGACCACCCTTTGATATGAACGCTGTTCTAGCTGAGGTTATACAAAATCACTCCTAGGCGACTATAGATTATAACAACCTTCTCCAGGCTCACCTATTAAATATTTTAAGCCGATGGTACCCCAAATAGGATTTCTAGAAACGATATCATTTCTAAATCCTGCTGATCGCCTAGATACACTGTAAGTAATTTCGATCTTCTTAAGCAATTGTAGCTTGACACCTAGGTGGCCTTCCCATTGAAACTTTCGCATATCAGAGAAGCCGATAAAGTGGCCTGCACTACGAGCGTATAGCCCATTGAGATGTGCATCATATAATACAGCTCTGACTGAAGCGCCGCCTGTTATAGACAAGCCTATGCTCTCGTTATTGACGACTGCTACACTCGGATTATTGGTATCTGTATAGCCCATATTATCAACGTGCTTCTCTACGTTCATTACTTTCCCTATATCAAGGCCTACACCGACGTTGGTATAATATCCAAGATTCAATTCTGGTCTTACTTGAAAGAGGATTTTTCTAAATGGTTGGAAGAATGCTGCTTCTCCAGATAATGAATACATAAATAAAGGCAAGGCTCGGGGAATGACCTGCCCTGTCGGATAGTCTTTACTTTCGTCTCTCTCCCACACTACAGCTTCAGGTCGCCCATTCTTGAACCAATTGTCTGTGCGCTGTGCAAGACCAAAGCTGGCGAAACCAAAAGTAAATGAACTATTGACAGCTAGATTGTACTCGTAAGCTGAATGTGCTAGTCGCTTTTTTCCTTCTATCCTCCTTGTACTCCTAAAACCGGTAAAGGAAGAAAAAGGTCTGTCTTGACTAAAGTCATAACCTGCATTAACAGCTTGGACATAGGTGCTATCTATGTCGTTGATATAAGAAGGGGAAAAGCCATTAGCTATAAAGACAAAGTTATGGGAGGTTCTATCTTTTATAAAGCCACTGCGCTCTATCAACTTATCAATAACGAATCCATCAATTTTTCTTCTCACCCAAGGCAATCCAAGGTAGTTGTGATCTGCCCAAGCACCATAAATTCCTATCCTGAGAGCAGTGGTGTAATTACGGTCTGCTACCTCACTAGTATCTCTTATGCCATCTGCAAAGCTGTCAGAATCAAAAGCCAACTCTATTCCGGTTAAGTTTTCTTCTTGAGCCAACAGAGAAGCATAGTTGAGTCCCAAAATCAATACTACTACAATAAACTTTGTCATCAGGATACTTTATACTTTTAATTATTTCTTTGTTCCGTCCCACATTAGGAAAGCCTTGAGAAAACTTTCCAAATCTCCACCGAGTACCGCATCTGTATTTCTATTCTCGTGATTGGTTCTATGATCTTTGACTCTCCTATCATCTAGCACATATGACCGTATCTGAGAACCCCATTCATTTTTCATCTTACCTGCTTCGGTGACACTTTTTGCAGCTTTCCTCTCTTCCAGAGCTTTCTGATAGAGCCTAGATTTCAACATATCTATGGCTTTCTCACGATTCATATGCTGGGATCTCTCGGCTTGACACTCTACAACGATTCCAGAAGGTGCATGGCGCACTCTTACTGCTGACTCAGTTTTGTTGACGTGCTGCCCTCCTGCACCACTTGCTCTAAAAGTATCCCAATCAAGATCCGCTGGATTAACTTCTATCTCAATCCTATCATCCACAACTGGATGTACAAATACGGAAGCAAATGAAGTCATACGCTTACCCTGCGCATTAAAAGGACTGACTCTTACAAGGCGATGTACGCCATTTTCTCCCTTTAGCATACCATAGGCGTAACTCCCACTGATTTCCATCTCTACTGACTTGACCCCAGCCACATCACCGTGTACTCGATTGAGTTCTTTGACTTTGTGTCCAGCTTTCTCACCATACATAAGATACATACGATAGAGCATCTCTGCCCAGTCACAAGCCTCCGTGCCACCAGCTCCAGCATTGATCTCAAGAAGACAAGACAGTTCGTCCCCTTCTTGATCCAGAGTTGATCTAAATTCGGTGTCCTCTAATACGGCAATAGCCTTTTCATATTGCTTATCGACCTCTTCCTCTGAGCTTTCTCCTTCTTTAAGAAATTCGTAGAGAATATCTAATTCATCTACCTCATCCTTAGCCTTATTAAAACTACTCACCCACATCTTATGAATCTTTAATTCAGACATAAGTGCTTTGGCTGATTTTTGATCTGACCAAAAATTAGGATCAGCTGATTGCTGCTCCTTATCTTCTATTTCATTAAGTCGATTGTCGACGTCAAAGATAGCTCCTTAACGACTCCAAACGACTCTTCAGATTCTTTAGTTGATCTGTTGTCATTTTAGTCCTCGGTTTTGAGAGGTGACTTATTTATTATTTATCGTTTCTAATTCGATATGAAAGATCAAATCAGACTTGGCTGGGATAACAGGGTTGCCTGCATCTCCATAAGCTAGGTTGTAAGGAATTTCTAAAAATACTTTGGAGCCTTGATTGATCTGTGGTAGACCTAGATCCCATCCTTGTATGACCATACCCTCACCTACAGTAAACGTAAATGGTCGCCCAGCCTTATAGCTGTTATCGAAGTTTGTTCCATCCTTAAGGAGTCCGTAATACTGAACACCTACAGCATCACCTCTCACAGGAAGTGCGCCTGTACCTTCTTCTAGAACAGTTATTTTTAGGCCATTCTCAAGTGTCTTAGTTTTAGAGCTCAGTTTGCCAGCCATATAATCCGCGAAAAGAGGTTCTATTTCTTGCTTAGCAGCTTCCTCTTTAAATTTGAATGCAGCCCTCTTCTTGACCTGTTCTTCTTGGATTCTTGATTTGTAGGCACCCTCGTCTTCTATTTGATGGACTTTGATCACATACTCTATATGCGGATTCTTTTTGTAATCAGGAGGAAGCGTCGGGATAGAGTCCACAGGAACTATAACGGTTGCGCTATCGCCTGCACTCATCAGATTTATCATAGCCAACATAGGATTACGCTTAGCATTTTCATCTAGCACCTCGGGCACTTTTACAGAGGGAACATTTTCAGGGTTTCTAGAATCATCTAGAATCTCACCTTCAGGTGTAACTAACTGAAAGTCAAGTGATACAATCTGACCTGACGTAGGTTTAGCTCCAGTGTTCTGAGTGTGTAAGGTATACTTATACCCATTAGGTAAAGTATTGGATGAGCCCGCAGAGCCAGGGGTATCTTGACAACTGAATAATAGAAATGCGATAAGCGCAGTAAGAAGATATCTCATAATATTAAATTAAGATCGCGAAGGTACAAAGATGTTAAGAGAAGGTTTCTGTCAGAGTACAGGAACCTTTTTATCTACATATTTTGGAAGTACAGCCTTGAATCTATCTATGATGTCTTGGAGCTTAGCATATGCGGCACCTCCAGAAGCGTTCTTATGCCCACCACCATTGAAGTGATTTCTACAGATTTCTTGCACTGATATATCACCTTTAGATCGGAGTGATAGCTTGACTATAGTCGGTTGCTCTCTTATGAAGGCGGCAATTTCAATACCCTTGAGCATCAAGAGATAATTCACCACCCCTTCTGTATCCCCGCGCTTGATATCAAAGTCTACATAATCTTGCTTGGTCAGTGCAATGATGCCTGCACTGTACTCTGGAACCAATTCCATACGATTGGCCAAGCAATGTCCTAACAAGCGCATCTGCTTTTCAGAGACTGTATTGAATATTTTATCCTGCAGGCCATAGTCATCGACACCTCTCTCCTTAAGTGCCGCCGCCACCTTATAGGTCTCTGGTCTGGTATTGTACTTAAATGAACCTGTATCGGTGATGAGCCCCGTAAATAAGGCATCTCCAATATTGGCGTCGAGCTTCTCCATTTCACCCAGTTGATGGATAAATTGGTGAATGAGCTCGCAAGTAGAGCTGGCTCCCGTATCAGAAAGCACATAATCAGCAAATGGCTCTGGATCAAGATGATGGTCGATAAGAATCTTTTTGGCCTTAGACTGGAGGACTGCAGGACCCATCTTATCCACTCTATCGAGTGCATTGAAATCGAGACAACATATGACATCGGCCTTACTGATCTCCTCAAACGAACGAGATTGCTCATTATCAAAGACAAGACAGTCATCAATACCACGCAAATAGTGGAAGGTTGTTGGATATTCACTCGGAAGGATGATCTTGACGACATGGCCAAACTTCTCTAGAAAGTGTCTTAGTCCTAAAGATGAGCCTATAGCATCACCATCAGGATTTCTATGTGTCAGGATCACTATACCCTTTGGATAGGCTAATAATGCCTTGAGTTCTGTAATATCGGCAGTCGTCAAATTCACATAGCAAAAATGAACATTTAAGTATGAGAATCAAAATATATTAACAGAGCAAGGCAAGCTAATCTCCATTTTTATACTTTTGCGCCCTAATCAAAAAAGATAATACAATGGCCGGGAACATAACTTTCACGATGATCAAGCCAGATGCTGTTAAAAATGGACACATCGGCGCTATCCTTAACCACATTACCTCTGCGGGCTACAACATCGTAGCTATGAAGTACACCAAGCTTAGCAAGGAAAAAGCTGGTGAATTCTACGCTGTACACAAGGAAAGACCCTTCTATGGTGAGTTAGTAGACTTTATGTCATCAGGACCTATCGTAGCTGCAGTACTTTCTAAAGACAATGCTGTAGAAGACTTCAGAACCCTAATAGGGTCGACAAATCCTGCAGAAGCAGCAGAAGGAACAGTAAGAAAACTATATGCAACGAGCATAGGAGAAAATGCAGTGCATGGATCTGATAGCGATGAGAATGCCCAAATAGAGGCAAACTTCCACTTCGCTGCTACTGAAATGTTCTAAGCAAAAAAGAAAGCAATACTTAAAATTAGATGAGGCTCCTTCGTAAGAAGGGGTCTCTTTTTGATTGGGGCCAGACTGTACTAAAAAGATATATACGTGATACCCCTCCCACCGTACTCTTCTTCAGGATGCCACATCTTATTGATGTCTTTATACTCCTTGGCTTTTTGCCATAACGTCCGCTGGAGCACGCCTGAGCCCTTGCCGTGGAGCACCTTCAGATGATTTATAGAATTGGACATCAAAGCAGCATCGAGAAATTCTTCAATGGCATCAAGAGCCTCCGCCTTAGTATACCCACGTATGTCGAGCTCAGTATCTGGCTGCCCTCCTCCAGTCAGCGCATCTAGGTTTATAGATTTGGGTTTGATCTCTATAGGTTGATTGGCGAATAAAAGGGCACTCCTCGGTACCTCAAATTCCATAATTCCTATCTCTAGTCGCACCTTCTTATCATCCATCGCTACTACTTTACCTGGCGCACCTCCTTTCTTCAATTTAACAAACTGGCCTATCTTCAGGTCTTTTACTTTCTCGGCTTCGACCTTAAAGACTTCATCGCTTATCTCTGCCATCACTTTGCTCGACTCAGCTCTTTCTTTTTTGAGACGTTTGGCAGCAGCTTGAGCTTCTTCCAATCTGCGTTCCTTCTTAAGTTCCTTGATAAGATCTTGTAGTTCCTTTTCGTACTTAGACAATTGTACTTGACCTTTTTCTCGAGCTTCTAGCTTAATCTTCTTTCTCTTGATCTCCAGACTGTCCTTCATAGAGTCGTAGTTCTTTATCAGTTTCTCTAATCTGTGTCGCTCATCGAAGGCTTCGAGCAACTGCTCTTCTAATACCTGCTTTTCGTGTTGCAGATCGATAAGCAACCGATCTACTGTCTTACTATCTTTTCCTGCTTTGTTCTTAGCATACTCGAGAGTCTTTTTGGGGAGGCCAATTTTATCCGCAATCTCAAAAGCAAAAGAACTACCGGGCTGACCCACCTTCAGACGATATGTAGGACTCAGTTCATCCTTATCGAACAGCATTGCACCATTGAGTATGCTCTTAGATTTGTAAGCATAGTTTTTTATATTGGAATAGTGGGTAGTGATGAGGCCAAAACACTTCTTTCTCACCAACTGATCAAGAACCGCCTCTGCTATCGCCCCGCCCATCTTCGGATCGGAACCACTGCCAAATTCATCCATCAATATCATTGTCTTCCCACCAGCACTTTCCATAAATTCCTTCATATGTATGAGTCGGGAACTGTAGGTACTCAGGTCACCCTCTAATGACTGCTGATCTCCGATGTCTATCATCATCTTATTGAAAAGTGTAAACTTGGAATCAGAATGTACCGGTACGAGCATACCAGATTGCAGCATCAATTGATTAAGACCCATAGACTTGAGTGTTACAGACTTACCGCCTGCATTAGGTCCACTGATTACAAGAATTCTTTTTTTCTCATCTAGGCTTAATTCAAAAGGTATCGTCGACTTCTTGGACTCCTGATTGAGAATATAAAGGAGTGGGTGGTATACTTCTTTGACGTGAAAAGAATGATCCTCTGAGATATTGGGCCTTTCGCCTTTGTAGCTCAGTGAAAACTTTGCCTTAGCTCTTATCAGATCATACCGTGTTAAGATTCTCTGCCATAGGAGAAAATCATCTAGATAAGGTCTGAGATAATTACCAAGTTCCTTAAGGATCTTATATATCTCGTGGCGCTTTCTAGCTTCCAGCTCAAAGAGGTCATTGTTCAAATCAATAACGCCATCAGGCTCAATGAAGACCGTCCTACCTGTAGAAGATTCATCGTGTATGATCCCCCTTATCTTCCGCTTATTCTCTGCACTCACACTGAGCACTCGACGACTATTCTTAAAACTCTCCACGTTATCTGTCAGTAAACCGGCTTGCTTGTACTTGGTTGCCAAGGACTTGAAAACGGACTCTAACTCGCGTTCCTTAGAACTGATAGAGCTAAATATCTTTCTCAAGTCTGGAGAAGCTGTAGGTTTTACCTTACCCTCTTCGTCAAAGATGGTATCAAATCGTTTGAGTAAGTCCGACTCAATTTCTATTTGTTGAGAGATACTGGTCAGAAGTGGAAATTGAGCCCGATTTTCCTTATTGGCAAAGAAGTGTTGTAGTTCGGCAATCAACTGAGCCAGATTGTATATACGCATATACGCCTCCTCCTCGAGTACGATATCTACTGTACGCAGTAGTCTGAGATCATTGAGCACAGACTCATATCTGTGCAATGGCACTTCGGTAAACAGTGCGATAGACTTCCTGTACTCTACTACCTCGTCAAGTAGGTTCTCAATTTTGCCTTTGTTATGGAAGATACGCATTGAGAGCACCAGCTCGGCTGCAGGTCTACCCATACAGTAGGTCGAGAGCCGCTCGAGAATTTTATCAAACTCCAGTTTCTCATAGATATCAGAAGGATATAAAAACATAGCACAAATATAAGTTGGCGTCTAATAAGAGGTGTGAAGAATTAGCAAAGGAAAGAGGACCAGATACATCACTGAACAATGACAACAATATCCTTATCGGAAAGGTTTTATCTAACTTTGAGGTAAGACAAGCGTATGGCAGGCAACAGTTTTGGTCAGATATTCAAAATAACAACCTTTGGGGAGTCCCATGGGCCAGGCATAGGTGTGGTCATTGATGGGTGTCCTGCGGGTCTGACTATAGACAAAGTCTTCATACAAAAAGAACTAGACAGAAGGAGACCTGGTCAATCTGCTATAGTCACGCAACGTGCAGAGCCAGATGAGTTTAAGATCTTATCAGGTGCCTTTGAAGGCAAGACGACAGGCACTCCTCTGACCTTCTATATAGAAAATACCAACCAGAAGCCAAAGGACTATAGTCACATCAAGGATAACTACAGACCCTCTCATGCAGATATGACGTATGACAAGAAATATGGCCATAGAGATTATCGTGGGGGTGGTCGTTCTTCTGCGAGAGAAACAGCTGCCCGTGTAGTGGCCGGTGCTGTGGCTAAACTATTGCTACACAAGGCTAACATTTCTATCAAAGCAGGTGTCACACAAGTCGGTCACATAGTGCTGCAACAAGAAATCCAATCAATGGACTGGTCTCAAGTGGAGCAGAACATCGTAAGGTGTCCAGATATCGAAATAGCCCACCAAATGGAAGCACATATCGCAGAGACTAAGAAGAAAGGTGATACTGTGGGTGGCAAGATCAGTTGTCTCATACAGGGCTGTCCAGTGGGCCTGGGAGAGCCAGTTTTTGATAAGTTACACGCTGACCTGGGCAAAGCTATGCTGAGCATTAACGCTGTAAAAGGCTTTGCTTACGGTAGCGGATTTGGAGCCGTATTGCAGTATGGATCAGAACATAATGATCAATGGACAGAAGAAGGCAATAAATTGATTACAAAATCCAATAACTCTGGAGGCATACAGGGTGGCCTGAGCAATGGGATGCCTATCTATTTTGATGTGGCCTTCAAGCCAGTGGCAACGATAATGAGAGACCAAGCCTCTGTCGACAACAAAGGAAAGGAGACAGTTATAGCAGGTAAAGGCAGACACGATCCTTGTGTTGTACCTAGAGCAGTGCCTATCGTAGAAGCTATGGCAGCACTTGTCATCTGTGATCATTACCTGAGAGCTAGAAGTGGTAGAATAGATCAAGTGCTATAATAAAATCACTTGTTTTTCTTCAGCTTTGCGATGTCGTCTGACAAGGCCTCTTTGAAATCAGTAAGGCTACCAAACTCTTTACGGTAATTAAGTCCTACTCCGTATTTGGACCCGTCATCACCTAGTGAGTTCTTGTCCCACTTTCCATAGGCCTTCAGCTTCAATCGTCGGTCTTCTGTCAGATAGAAACCTATATTAAAATCGTGTACCACGTAATTAGGGACTGTCGAGGCGTTTACTTCATTATTGATGTAACTGGTTCCGTAATCCAGTTCCCATCTGTCATTCTGAAAACGAGGTTTGAGATGCACCTCTATTTCGTCTGGAATGATAGAGGTATTGGTCGTCGGCTGACCTGGTTGTCCTGGTATTTCTTGGCCAAACTGGGAAGTCTTACCAAAGGTCAAATCAAAATCAATTCCAGAGACAAAGCCATTTTCAGATAGTGCTTCTTGTAAGAATCCTGACAAGATATGGGACAACTGATTAGAAATCATCTCACTCAAAGTATTATAACCAGTACTGGCCAAACCACTAGCAGAACCCACGGCATTACCAAAGGTAGATGAAGGCAAAAAGCTGCCGAACATTATCAGGCCAGCAACCTGCTCATTGAGGTCTGCGTCATTGGTCTTAAGAATACGCATCTTACTGTCAGCCAGGTTCTTAATATTACCCTGCAACTCTGGAAAGGCAATGTCAAAGTCTACCGTTGGGTTGTAAAGTGTACCTGTCAAATTCATCATCAAATCGACATCGGTACGCAGTCTGGCTTCACTTAGATCTTGCGGCCGATTAAGGTACTCCGCTAAGAATACATTAGTTGGAGCTTTTAGTTTTTCATAATTAGCTTTCAAATTTATATTGGCATTAACCGGATCACCAGTCCAAGTTATCTGCCCACCTTTCTCAACTGTAAACGGCTTGGAGATTACCCCTCCAAAATAAGTGAACAAATACTCTCCTCGGTCTATGACATACTCCCCAAAAATATTAAAGTCTCCCTGTCTAGAAATCACAACTCGCATATTGCCATCTCCATGTCCAGTCATAATATCATTGATACTTTCGTTGAAGATTACATTAATTTCTGCCTCTGGTGTTATGCTCAGATTCATACGGACATCTACTCCTTCTAGGGTGGGTATCTCTATGTCCGTACTATCACTTTTGAAATTAAAAACAGTATTTCTATCTACCACCTTTATGAGACTCTGATCATAATCTTCTGATACAGAACCTACTGGAATGTTGATTACCGTACCTAACCCAGATGAAGCTTCTACTAGGATATCGGTACTAGAAAATGGTCCAGAAAAATCGACGACTATGTCACCTATCCCTTGTCCATAGTAGGATGGATTATCAGACTTATCTGTATCCAAGGCCAAGAATCTAGAAGAACTCATCTGCAAATCTGAGGTGAAATCTGTAAACAAGCTGTGATTGAGTCTACCAACTATATTTGCCTCATTCCTATATTTATCAAAAAGTTTTCCGCCCGTAAGATCTATGACTTTATCGGTAACGATAAATTTTTCTTCCCCAAAGTAGAGCTCCGCGCCTAAGTAATCAATCGTCGTCGTACCTCCTGTAACCTGTCCCACCCCATCCAGATTTATATCGTCGATGGTCCCTGACAGAACCGCATCGACATCAGCACCGCCTCCCGTATTAGAGATGCCGTCATCTATGATAAATTCAAATGTATTCATCGCTAGATTCCTGGCCGTTATTACACCAGAAATACCTTTGGACTTTTTCTGATATAAAAAATCCTTAACATGTAATAGGAGACCGTCATAATCTCTATTGAGTTTCAGATCAACAGCGAGATTGTCACCATTGTCTTCTGCACTTACCGTGAGTGCCCCATAATCCACATCATTGAGCTGAAATTCTGGAATATCAACTTTGACTATATAAGGAGAAGATTCAAAAATATTTTCCTTCAAAAAAACAACATTCGCCTCACCAGTAAAATCAATCTTGTCATAATCGATAAGTGTATTAATCAATTCAAAATCAAACTTATCTAGATCAACAAGAATGCCCTTCTCGTTAACATCACTGATGATGATAGATCTATAATTGTCACGTATCACAAAACCGTTAATGTCGATAGTCTTATTACCTAGGACAACTTCATTAGCTGGGCTAACAACCCATCGGCTGCTCAGCATATCAATATAGCCATCAGCTATCCTTGCTATAATGTTATCTTCCTTTGGATAGGCTTGGACGACAATATCAATTTTCTCTAAAGAATCTAGGACTTCTTCCGAAGCCACTCTTAGCTCTAGTTGATCCCCATTGGCACGAAGGCGCATAGCCAACGGACTAAAGGCTGTTTTCCCAACTTGAAGTGCATTGACTTGAAGATTATAGAACGACTTCTGAGAGACTTCATCAACCCCTAGCCTTAGATTACCGAATTGGATATTGTCATAAGCACCTTGATCTAAAGAGAGTTCTAGCTTGTATACTTCTGTTTCTGTATTGATCTTGCCATCTGCGGTGAGGCCTTGAATATGAGCGGTAGGTAAGTTGGCCAACTCTAAGAAATTCTGAGAATCATTAATCACAAACTTAAACTCAAAATCTTGATCAGGTATTTGTGTACTATTCCTATTTATGGACAACTTTTTTGACCACTCAGGATGTGCCTTTATCATATGCCTTTTCAGTGCTTCTGGGAGATGCTGAAAATCAAACTTACCACCTATAGAACCAGACACCACATCCGATGTCACTTGTACATTTCTCTTATTATTGATTTCAGGCGAGGAAGTGGCATAGAGATTATTGATCTCATATGGCTTGCCCTTAAAATTGAATGCTAGATGGTTGACTGTGCTTTCTCCGATAAGGTCAGCACTCTTGGAACCTTTTAGCACGAGCTCTATATCACCTTTTATATCACTAAAATCCTGACTAAGATTTAAGGCCAATAAATCAATATTATCTATTTGAGCTTTAAAGTCTGAATCAATGTTTTTTGTCTCTGGATCCACAAATATAATCCCATCAAAATCGAGCTTCGCATTAGGATCTGAAGAGGTCAATTTACCATTGAATCTATTTTGTTCAAAAACACCATTAAGATTAACACCCGAGTAGGTATATCCTTTAAATTCAAAGGACTGCAACTCAGCACTCAGATCTGTCAACAAACTTTTGCTTGTCAATCCTCTTCCATCCCGTATCTTAGCTTGAAAAGTAGACATCCCCAGGTCTGGATTACTTGTCCAACTACCTAGGTCAAAATTTTCCAAGGCCATCTCTCCAGAATACTCAGCATTATCCATTCCTTTTTTGATATCTAATCTGGTATCCAGTATCACTTTACCTAAGGGAGAATTAAGCGTACCATAAACAACAAAATCCTTAAAGAAACCATCTATGTCTCCTGAAAAAACAATTGGGTCCAGCTTGTAAAATTGTTCTGGAGGATTAAAGTTAGGAATGATCAACTTGAGATTGGCCAGACTTGTTTGGAACTTCTCGACATTAAGATTTACTAAAGCGGACTCAGACCGGGTTAATGCTGAGGTACTCAACGTACCCTTCATTGTAATCAAGTCTGAAAAAGATAGACTTAATCCGTCGGTATCTAAATTATCTATAGTGCCAAGAACACTACCTGACAATTTCAGCCATTTAGTTTTATTCTTTTTTATAAAAGGCGATCTAGTAAGTTCTGGAAAGAAATAAAGAAGATCTTGAAAAGCAAGTTTTGTTTCTGTCAAGTCAGCTTCTATCTCTATTTCTTGAGCAAATTTCTTAAAAGAACTAAAGTCATCATAACTAAAAGTAAGCTGATCCCCTAAGGTACTTCTATCGGTACCTAAGGCAAAATTATCAAGATGCACTTGCTCCATATCTACCCGCAACTTATCTACATTGAGACTATTGAGTGCAAATCCATTAGCTTCATTTAAATTCAAAGACTTAATGGATGACTCAAAATTCATTGGCGTCTCGAAGATGGTCTCACTAGCATTGATATTGAAATCGGTAATATCTAGGTGATTGGCATCAAAACCAGCAGATTTAGCCTTGGGCGCTTTGCGCCAATTATCCAGCTTAAATCGGCCATTACTGATTTCCACATTGCGAATCTTCAAATAGAAAGCATCACGTTCC
Source organism: uncultured Saprospiraceae bacterium (assembly GCA_937929835.1). Lineage (GTDB taxonomy): Bacteria > Bacteroidota > Bacteroidia > Chitinophagales > Saprospiraceae > RFSX01. Next base: position 95,553 of record CALFUU010000040.1, read on the forward strand.
TTCTTTGATTCTTTTTCTACTACGGGGGCCACAGATTTTATAGACTCGTCTGAGGATGCAGCTATAACTTTGTTTTGGATAATGGCGATAGGATTGGATAGCATTAAAGTTTGGAACACAAAACGCTTTCTATTTAAATCCAGGGAATCTATTACAAGAGTCCCTTCCTTCAGCGAGAGGTCCATAAAATCTCCCTTCGCGTTATTCTGCTTAGAGATAAAAACATTATTAAAGTAGATTTTTTCTAGACTGAACTGAAAAGATTTTCTTGGTTTACTAGGCCCACTCGGTTTCCCACGAAAGTTAGACAACATCTTTTCAACGCCAGACATTGTCTCATTTTCATTGGTCTTAAGTATTAACCGTACATCTTCAATAAATACCTCATTAAGAGAAATCGAGTTTTTGATTAAGCTCGTAAAGTTCTCTCTCAACGAACTTGAAAACCGACCAATATGGGCCAACGTGTCGCTCTGGTCACTTGGACTCGACAGGTATACATCTTCAAGCAGCAATCCCTTGAAAATTGAAAAATCCACTTTTCCGACCTTTGCTTTAGCTTGGGTCTTTTCCGAAATTGAGTTTGCAGCTTTATTTACCAACCAATTTTGTACTGGCTTGATATGCAAGATCAGAGGCAATAAGATCGCAAGAAGGATCAAAAACAAGAATACCCAGATCAAGAGTCTGAATCCTGATTTGTTCTTCTTTTTAGTTGCGGTCACCTTCTTTTCTTCTTGCATCTGCTATTTGTCGTCTACCTTGGTGGTACACATAAGTTACTAACCCTATAACACCAAAATTGGCATAATAGGACACTTGAGGTTGATCCTTAATTAATGTTTAACTGGGAATTGCAATTGCGACCACAAGGTACGAGTTTCCACAGCTTCTTTCACGTCATGAACTCTTAAAATATCAGCACCATTCATCAATGCCGCCATATGCAGCGCAGTAGTCCCATTAAGGGCGCCATGAGGGTCCGTAGAAAGGGTCTTGTAGATCATAGATTTACGACTTACACCTACCATTATAGGCCTTTCTAGTACATCAAAAGCACCTAATTTCCTCAACATCTCGAAGTTTTGAGCTGACGTCTTCGCAAAGCCAAAGCCAGGGTCAATGATAATCTGATCAATCCCTCTTGAATTCAGCTCATAGATTTTGGCTATAAGATCATCTATCACTTCAAAAACAACATCAGTATACGCTGTCCTCGTCTGCATATCGTCGGGTGTACCTCTCATATGCATCAAGACATACGGACAGCCATGAGAGGATAAAGCGTCCAGAATTGTGGGATCTTGGCTAAACCCCGTTATATCATTGACGATAAATGGAGATATCGTAGACAAATCATTGACTACAGCACCGTGGAAACAATCTATACTCAAGATAACCTCTGGAAATGACGTAGCCATCTCTGCAACTATAGGCTTTAGGAGGCTCAACTGCTCTCGGGAAGGGACCAAATGGGCGCCTGGTCTTGAAGAAAAAGCGCCGACATCAATTATATCAGCACCTTGATCCAGCATAAGTTGGACTTGCTTCATCGCTGATTCTACTTGCGTATACTGCCCTCCATCATAGAAGGAGTCCTCTGTTATGTTAAGAATTCCCATAATTAGGGGCTGGCTATAATCAAGTAGTGTGTTGCCTACCTTAAGTGTGTACCTATTCATTGTCCAATTTTAACATATAATTAGCCAAAATTGCGATTTATAGTCTAGTTATTGGTGTAAGCCGATATTTGATTTATTTTTGAAAATCTTACGATTCATAGCCGAAAATCCCTCTTAGTGTCTTCAACAGAAAAATTTCTCGTCAACGCTGGTATAGTTATTTGCTCACTGATAGGTATCTATTATCTAGTGAGCTCTAAGGGCAATATAGACACTCACGTAGATGAAAATGTCAGTGGTGGAGGTTATGAGTTATTGCAGAAATTTGGATTTAATGTTGATGACAACTCATTTGAGAGACATAGTCTAGGTTTCAATCAGAATCTAGGAGATTTGCTCTTATGGCAAGGTATATCTTGGGATTCCATTATCAAGTTAGACAAGATCTCCTCTGATATCTACAGCATAAGGAATTTCAGAGCTAAGAAACCGTTCACCCTTATCCGTAAAGACAGTTGTACTGCGCCTCATTGTGTGGTCTATGAACCTGACAATTATCACTATGTGAAGTATTTCTTGGACGATCAAGTCCGTGTAGAAATCGTCAATAAGGATATCGAGCAGAAAATAGAAACTGCCTCGGGAGAGATTTCTTCATCTCTATGGTTGGCTATGAAAAATGCTGGCATCCAAGGGTCTATTATTGATAAAATGGAGGATGCGTTGGCCTCAAGCGTAGACTTTTATCATACTCAGAAAGGGGACAAATTCAAGCTAATATTTGAAAGAAATTATGTGGATGGGAAGCCAGCTGGATATGGGGAAGTCATTTCAGCCGCATATAAGAATGAGTATGGTGAGCATTTCGCGGTTTTCTACGAGAATGAGAAGTATGCAGGATTCTACGACCTAGAAGGCAGACCTACTAAATCGACCTTTCTGCGGGCACCGCTCAAGTATTCAAGAATCTCATCAAGATTTAATAGAAGGAGATTCCATCCTATAAAGAAAAGAACCATTCCGCACTTAGGGACGGACTACGCTGCACCTATAGGTACGCCTATATACAGCGTGGCGGACGGGGTGGTAGAGATAGCTGGCTACTCCAAGAACAATGGTAAGTACGTCAAAATTAGACACAATGATATCATCAAGACACAGTACTTACACATGCACAGATTTGCACCTGGCATAAAAAAGGGCACACGCGTCAAGCAAGGACAAGTCATAGGACAAGTCGGGCAGACAGGCCTAGCGACTGGGCCTCACGTTTGTTTTAGATTTTGGAAACATGGTAAGCAAGTGAACCATCTAAGGGAGAATTTCCCTCCAAAAGATCCTTTACCTGAATCACAGCTTGAAGACTTCTTTATGCATAGAGATTCTATGGTAACAGATCTCAATAAGGTGGCTTACCCAGGAGAAGTCCTGAGCTCAGAAGATAACACCTAAGACAGACGCTACTTACCTTTATCTAGAGTAAATCCAAAAGTAGAGCCTTTACCCACAGTACTTCGTAAGGTGATTTTTTGATTGTGGGCTTCTAGAATATGTTTCACAATCGCAAGACCTAGACCAGATCCATCTATTTTCCTAGACCTGCTCTTGTCAGCCCGATAGAATCTATCAAAGACACGCTTTTGATCAGACTCCTCTATTCCAACACCATCATCAGATACCTCAATCAAAATCTTTTGGTGTAGATCGTAAAAACTTATTCGTGTCCTTCCTTCTTCTCTTCCATACTTGATAGAGTTGGAAATAAGATTATTGAAGACTTGTCTAATTTGATTTTTATCACCCACTACTTTAAATGAAGTATCAGCCCCACTTTTATACTCAAATCGTATACGCCTTTCAGCGGCTTTAAGTTCTAGATCAGAAAAGACTTCATCAGTCAAGTCCTTGAGATCAAATGCTATGTGCAGCTTGTCATAATCCTCAGACTCTAACTCATTTATCAATTCTAGATCCTCGACGATATCTTGCAGGCGCTCCACATTCTGTATCGCTCTAGTTACATACTTCTTATTGATCTTTTCATCATAAAGACCACCCTCTAACAAAGTATACAGGTAACCCTGTATAGTAAACAGAGGTGTCTTCAGTTCGTGTGAAACATCGCCTAGATACCTATGTCTATAGGCTTCTAGAGACTTGAGAGAAGTTAATTCTTCTTGAGTCTGGTTGGTCCACTCTTCTACCTTTTGATTAATAGATTGGAAGCTAGAAGATTTACTTAAGCCTTCAGTATCCTTTAGTGAATCCTTAGAACCACTAATAATTTTATATATCAATTTGATTCTTCTGAAGAAATATCGCTCAACTAAAAATACGACAATAGCATAACTAAAAGCTAGTGAGACAAAAGCCAATAAGGAAATTTTCCAAAGAGGAACGTCTTTTATTTCCTGATAAAAGAGCGCAACAAAAGTCAAAACTTGACCCAAACAAACAGCCAAAGAAATATAAACTGAAATCTGCCTTATCGTGAGATTCTTGTACATACTGATTGATCAAAAGACAAATTTATAGCCGACCCCCTTTAAGGTCTTAATATAGTGGCTTCCTATTTTTTCTCTCAACTTTCTGACGTGTACATCTATCGTCCTGTCCCCTACCACAACTTCATTACCCCATACCTTTGACAAGATGGTTTCTCTTTTAAAAACTTTACCTGGACGTGAGGTTAACAGCCTTAATAATTCGAATTCCTTCTTTGTCAAATCCAATTTAGTCTGACCAACAGAAACAGTAAAAGAATCAGCGTCAATTTCTAATTCTCCAAATGTCAGAGCACTATCTACATCTTGTCTATGGCGTGTTGATCGGCGGAGCAGTGCCTTTATCCTACTTTTGAGCACACTCGGCTTTATCGGTTTAGTAATAAAGTCATCTCCCCCAGCATCTAGGGCCGTTACTTGCGTGAATGACTCGCCACGAGCAGTCAGAAAAGCAATAAGTATTTCGTTATACTCAGGTTGTGATCTAATCTTATTGCAGAGCTCAATGCCATCCATTTCAGGCATCATAATATCCAACAGTATAAGATCTGGTTGAAAGGAGGCCAACTTCTCATAGCCCAACAATCCATTGGGGGCTGATTCCAACAAATAACCTTCCTTCTCCAAGTTATAGGTCAAGAGCTCAACTATATCAGCATCATCTTCAACAATTAGGATTTTAGCATTCTCCATTGATCCTCTATTTCAGTAGTAAACTGTCTAACTTATAACTCACTATTTCTTCTCGTTTTTCTGGATCTTATTTTTCTCAGTTTCCTTCAACCGGACTGCTATAGAATCTTCGACAATTTTGTGGAAAGCTTTATAACGCTTAGAGTCGCTCTGCAACAGTAATAAATCTTGCTCTACTGTCCCAATATCAACAGAATGTATTTCAGAAATTTGCTGTTTGTAATGTCCTATGAGGCTATCCTTTAACTCAGGACCTAAGTCCTTAACCGCAGCCTCCGCATAATATAAATCTACAACGATGTCTATAAGTAGAGCTTGATCAATGATCAGTTCTACCTTTTGAGGCTTACAAGCTATAAATACGATAAAAAAGATGACTATATACCTCACAATTGTCTAACGAGTTTAGGGAAATAAAAATTGGTCATCTGCGTGTTATGCTCTCCTACTTGAGACCACTTTAGAGCCTTAGAAGTAAAATGAACAACACCACAGGTCGGTACATTTTCTAAGTCTGCATTTCCGAGTTTATTGGAGAAATAAGTAATTGTGGGGTTATGGCTAAAAAAAGCAGGCAGCTGGACAGACTCTTCGAGATCGTTAATGAGATACATCCAATCGGACTCGTGACCAAAATAGAGATCTGACTCCTTAGATATCTCTAAATCAAATTCTGTTCTAAAATACTTGGCCGTCCTATAAGCACGCTTGGCTGGTGATGACAGCAACTTATCTGGAACAATACCTACCTTCCTACAATACTGAGCCATAAAAGGGCCATCCCGCTTACCTCTTGCATTTAAGGGCCGCATCTTGTCTTCTAACTCAGGATGGGCCCAAGAAGACTTAGCGTGTCTAACAAATATGAAGGACTTAGGCATACATTACTGCGCTTTGTTGGGAAGTAATATATTTAATATTGCTGATTTACTGAAAAGTACACAGAATTCTTTAATTTAGGTAGGTTGAAACCTCACAAAACTCAAGACTTGACTGATACTAAGAGAAATAGAAAAATTCTGCTCAAAGAAGTCCTCTCGGACGTAAATCCTGAGGAGTTGAAAAACTTCATCCTCTACTATGCCAAAAAGGACAATGGATTTGAGCTTGCACTTAAATCCCACTTCATATCTAGAATACAAGTCGGTGATCAAGATACGAAGTACAGACGCATACTGGGGGAAATCATCAAACCTAAATCAAGTTCTAATAGCAAGATAGGTCAGACCAATAGAAAAATCATCAGTCTTATTCTCGTAGACTTCGCTAATCAGATGGCCGACCTTCTGAGTAAAGAAAATTATACTGAGGCGTTTTATATAATCAAGAATTCTCTAGATAAGATTGCGTATGCAGAGACGCAATTTGATTTAAATGGGAAAGGGATAGAAGAGACAAGGTTGGCATTTCTTTCTGGACTAGAAGTTATATTAAAACAAGAAATTGCACCAGCCTTCAGAGCAACGGTAGAGGGTGATCTTCTTGAGTTGGTATTTAAGTCTTATTACTTGCCAAAAGAGAAAAATATTATCTCCTCTATGAATGAAGAAGATGTATTTACCTCAAAGGATAAAAAGAAACTAATCACTTCATTATTAAATAAACGTGATAAGATTGAGGATCAAGTGCACCTAGTTTCTATTCTTTTATCTATAGCACATCCATTTGAAAACCTTATCAAGCGCATACAAAAAGAATTCAAATCACTCATTATATACCAAGCCTTGGTCCGGCTAATACACCAAGGAAATTTACAAATTCCAGAATTTATACTAGAGCATGATAGTCTAGAACTACATTACAACAAAGAAGTCTTAGAGTTGCTGCTTCTAGACAAAAAGAAGGATTTCAAACGACTAAGTAAAAAGCTACCATCGATAAAGACAGATACATATACTCCACTAGTTATCCAACAAATAGTAGATGGGCTATCCGAAGAATATCTCTGTCTTGAAATAGAAAAATTAGAACCTTGGATAACTCAGCTCAGCACAGGGCACCAGTGTAAACTGTATGCAAAAGGCAAGCTTTACGACAAACTGGTAGCCGTCCTCAAAGCACAGAACGACATTGAATGGCTCAAAGCTTACGATCGATTCCTCTTGAATAAGGGAAAAGAAAAAGAACTAAAAGAATTGTATTTGCATATAGTACAATCGTATATGGAAAATCATTTGGGTAAGCAAGCGAGAGCATTCTTAGATAAGTTTGATGCGAGGTTGACACTGCTCGGAGAACAGGCGATGCTTTTTGAAATAAAGGAAGTGTTGATGGAAAACTTCGGCCATAGAAATACATTCACCATATTTTAAATCATCAACTCATTATGAAGCCTGCTTGTATTTTTGATATGGACGGAGTCCTAGTAGATACTGCTGATTACCACTTTGAATCATGGAGAAAGCTGGCTGACCACCTAGGCTTTGTATTGGCAGATGATATGAAAGAACATCTGAAAGGTATTTCGAGAATGGCTTCGCTGGCCATTGTCTTGGATAACGGTGGCATCCAGGTAGAGGAGACAGAAAAAGAAAACCTCGCCAGTCTCAAAAATGAATGGTACATAGAAAGTCTAAATGAGGTCGGCGATGAAGTCGTACTTCCGGGTGTGGTTAATTTTCTGCATCACTTACGAGACATAGGTGTCAAGTTTGCCGTAGGCTCTGCGAGCAGAAATGCAGCGATAACCCTGAAGTGTCTAGGACTAGATGACCTATTTGTGTCTATCGTTGATGGCAATGATGTACTACATACCAAACCGAATCCAGAAGTCTTTAGGAATGCAGCTCGAGACCTTCAGTACAAGGAGGCTGACTGTATAGTCTTTGAGGATAGTCAAAAAGGCATCAAAGCTGCCAAAGCGGGGGGCTTCTTTTGTGTTGGCATTGGCGATAGGAATGCATTAAAAGCGGCTGATATAGTCATTCCGGGCATAAATGCAGCAAATTATGGTCATATAGTAGCCACAATGAAAGGATAATTGAGGATATCAACAGCTTGCAATTTGAACGAGGAAGTAAGTTAACGTACTTTTAAAGTCGATCTAGAACAATCTAACCCCTTCTAGAAATCGTTAGATTTTAGGTTTATAAGAAGTTTGAGGTAGTTATTTAAAGGACGAAATGGCAAAAATCAGTTATACCCTTCTCTTTTGTGCATTATACTTAGGGCAAGTATGCGCACAGACAGAACTCGTATTAGAAAGAGTCGAAGGACTTAGTTCCAATGACAGAATAGAAGACATCGAAGTACACAAGAACAGTGTGTGGATTGCTAGTAAGGATGGCATATTTACCTTCGATAATGACAACAGTACACTTTCCCAGATTATAGATCACGGCAACGCGATGGCTGTCAAAGTCTCCAACAATGGTAGCATATTTTCTGCTTACAATGATAAGACACTCTTCTACAATGAGGACAACTTAATAGATATAGAGACCAACTTTAAGCGGTTCAAAGGGGATAACTTTGAGTTTGCTGATCTCGAAGTGTATAAAAATGAATTATGGGTCGGCTCCTCAAAAGGCCTGTTCATCTTTGATTTAAGAACCAAAAAGCTCAAAAAACACTATACAACTGAAAATAGTAATCTGAGGTCCAATAAGATCAATTTTGTCATTTACTCAAGGAATAATGAAAGCTTGTGGGTAGGCACTGATGATGGAGCTTTAGAAATTACGGAAAGAACCAAAAAGTGGAAGACAGAATACAAAGGACATAAGATGATCGCCGCAACCGAGAACAAAGACGGTTTGTGGCTACTATCCGATCTAGAGCTTTATCTCATGATCAAAGGTCGAGAGCATCCGCAAGGCCTTAAGAGAGGATTATATCAAGGGCAAGTCAACGATCTCGCTCTAGATAGACAGAACAATCTCTACGTCGCTTCTGATATATTGACGAGATTTAATCCCTACGAAGATAAGCTCGACCAGTACGGTGAGAATCTCGGTCTAGCAGCAAGTAAGTGCCTAGCTCTGGCCTGCGATAAAGCTGGCGCTCTATGGCTGGGAACTGCCGATGCCGGACTATATAGGATCTACTCTGACTCCATCGATCTTACAGACCTAAGAGTGAGTATGTTTCTAGAGAGCCCGATTACGTGTCCTGGTGAAGCAGATGCTATGATTAACGTGAGTGTATCTGGTGGTACAGCTCCTTACAAGTACTTGTGGGAACGAGCTAGATTAAAAGGTCAAAGCAATCCGCAAAATCTTAAATCTGGAACTTACAAAGTAACCGTTGTAGATGACATGGGGACCAAAGGATATTCCACTATAACTGTATCTGACCCTAAGCCCATTTCCAATAGGATAGTATTGACAAAACCAGTCACTGGCGCTTCGAGAAATAATGGCTATGCGGTTATAAGTCCCAAAGGCGGCACACCACCCTACGAGATAAAGTGGGAAAATGGCGAAGAAGGCCTAGAAGCAAAAAAATTGGCACTAGGTTCCAATGCACTCGTGATTACCGATGACAATGGTTGCTCCGCCGCCTCAGCAGTAGAAATCACCAAACCTAAAATCCTTCCTGATCTCAATATAGCTACCCTTAAGGTAGGTCAGACTCTAAGAATCAACAAATTATACTTCGAAGCCGATAGTAGTACAATGTCCAATGAATCATTTGATGTACTAGAAGAGGTCTACGACTTTATGGATCAAAATAAAAACGTAGCTATCGAAATCGGTGGGCATACCAATGATATTCCACCAGACGAATATTGCGACAAACTCTCTACGACCAGAGCCAAGACTGTTGCAGACTTTTTATATTCTAAAGGTATCCTCTCTGAGAGAATAACCTATAAGGGTTACGGAAAACGTAAACCGATAGCTTCTAATGAAAGTGCTTCTGGAAGAAGAAAAAACCAGCGAGTTGAAATCAAGATTCTCCGTTTACAAGGCTAGATAGACAATCACCCTATTGATTGATTTTGTACTTATCACAGTAGGAGTTGGGGGTCGTCATAGAAACCTCTTCTCCTGATGTCTGCTGCCCTAGTCTGTACACAAAATGCATTTTCTTATGGATAAGGAGTGTTGTTCAGAATGTAGAAGCACTCATATGTTAAAAACTGTAAATCTGTCAGCAGCCCCTATACAGCCAAACTTTAACACTTGGACAGACATTAATTTTGCATATCCTATAAATTACAATACTATAGTCTTATTACTCTACTTATTTTACCTGATTATTCTGTCAAATTCTAAAATTATTACATATTATAATTTTTGATTTAGTATATTGGCTTTAATTGCTAACTAAAAAAACTTTAAATGAATAAGTTACTTGTTGAATTTGTAGGTACATTTTTCTTTGTACTGACTATTGTCTGCGTGGTCAATGGTATCGCTGCTGACAACTATATGGCACCCGTAGCGATAGGATCAGCTCTTATGATTATGGTCTATGCTGGTGGTCACATCTCTGGTGGACATTACAATCCCGCTGTTACAATAGGCTGCCTATTGCGCGGTAAGATTTCTGGTGGAGAGGTACCTGGCTATATAATCGCTCAGGTTCTAGGAGCTATACTTGCTGCCGTTATTGGTGCTGCTGTCTTAGGCAAAGGTGTTATAATGGGCGGAGGCGAAATGCCAAGTAATATGGCTGCCGCATTTACTGCAGAGTTACTTGGAACTTTTGCTTTGGTATGGGTCGTGCTTCAGACGGCCACAACTGCTTCTACAGCAGGCAATTCTTACTATGGTTTGGCTATCGGCTTTACTGTAGTTGTAATGGCGTATGCCCTTGGTGGCTTTGGAACAGGAGGTTGTTTCAATCCTGCGATTGCTATAGGAGCAGCTATGAACGGATTAGCTGGCTGGGGTACAGCTGGGTTAGCCATTGTTGCAGATGTGATAGGTGGTGTCCTAGCCGCTATTGTATTCAAGGCTGCATATACGAGCCAAGGCGCTGATGACTAATTAAGAACTATCGAACCAATATGATATTACCCGAGGCCTCCTAGAGGTCTTGGGTTTTTTGTTTTACATCGACCTTCTATACTTACCGCCCACCTGAAACAGTGCATTGGTGATCTGACCCAAAGTACACGTCTTAGCGACCTCCATCAATGCTTCAAAAAGGTTTTCATTCTTGACAGCTACTTTCTGTAGATCAGATAAATTATTTGGTGTCTCCTGCGCGCTGAGTTTGTGGATATCCTCTAAGTTTTTAATCTGCAACTTTTTCTCTTCTTCAGTGGCTCTGATGACTTCATCAGGTATGACAGTCGGTGAGCCTTTAGAGGATAAGAAAGTATTGACCCCGATAATCGGGTACTCGCCTGTATGCTTGAGTGTCTCGTAATAGAGTGATTCCTCTTGGATCTTGCTACGTTGATACATCGTCTCCATAGCACCGAGCACACCACCCCTTTCCGTAATTCTATCAAACTCTGTCAACACCGCTTGCTCTACTAGATCGGTCAACTCCTCTATTATAAAGGAGCCTTGTAGTGGGTTCTCATTCTTAGCCAGACCCAGTTCATGATTGATGATCATTTGTATGGCTACCGCTCTTCTGACACTTTCTTCTGTAGGTGTCGTTATGGCTTCATCATAGGCATTGGTGTGGAGCGAGTTACAATTGTCGTAGATCGCATAGAGTGCTTGCAGAGTAGTCCTGATATCATTGAAGTCTATCTCTTGCGCATGTAATGATCTTCCGGAAGTCTGGATGTGATACTTGAGCTTTTGTGCTCTGGCATTGGCACCGTACTTATGCTTCATAGCCTTAGCCCATATTCTTCTTGCTACTCTGCCAATCACTGCATACTCAGGATCGACACCATTAGAGAAAAAGAAAGAAAGGTTGGGTGCAAAAGCATTGATGTCCATCCCTCTAGACAAGTAATACTCTACAAAAGTAAAACCATTAGACAGTGTGAAGGCCAACTGTGTGATAGGATTAGCCCCTGCCTCTGCGATGTGGTAACCTGAGATAGATACCGAGTAAAAATTACGAACACCCTGATCTATAAAATACTGTTGTACATCCCCCATCAATCTCAAAGAAAACTCTGTGGAAAAGATACAGGTATTCTGCGCTTGATCTTCTTTAAGGATATCTGCCTGCACTGTTCCTCTTACAGAATTCAGCGCCTTCTTTTTTAGCTCCGCATATACCGTCGGCTCTAAAATCTGGTCTCCTGTCAGTCCTAGGAGCATCAGACCTAGACCATCATTACCTTCAGGAATATCGCCCTCATAGCGTGGTCTCGGGAGGCCCTGGTTATCATAGACTTCTTTAAACTTGGCCTCGACCTTAGATTCTAATCCGTTTTCCTTGATATATAATTCACATTGCTGATCGATAGCAGCATTCATAAAGTAGGCGGCTATGGTGGCTGCAGGGCCATTGATCGTCATAGATACCGATGTCTTGGGATCGCAAAGGTCAAAGCCAGAGTACAACTTCTTAGCATCATTGAGCGAGCTGATGTTGACCCCAGAATTCCCTACCTTACCATAGATGTCAGGTCTGTAGTCAGGATCTTCTCCGTATAAGGTCACAGAATCAAAGGCCGTCGACAACCGCTTAGCAGGCATACCATTAGAGAGATAATGGAACCGCTTATTGGTTCTCTCAGGGCCACCCTCTCCAGCAAACATCCTTGTCGGATCCTCCCCCTTTCTCTTAAATGGGAAGACACCAGAAGTGTAAGGAAACTCCCCCGGCACATTCTCTTGCTTAGACCACCTCAATATATCGCCTCTGTCTTTATACCGGGGCAAAACTACTTTCGGTATATCATTCTGAGATAGAGACTTGGTGAAATTCTCAATCTTGAATTCTTTATCTCGTACTTTATACGTGAAGTGCTCGGCTGTATACTTTGCCTTTTTCTCTTCCCACGCTTCTAGCAGTTCTTTATTTTCTCGAGACAATTCTTGCTCTAGGTTTTTCTTAGCCTCTGTCAAGGCTTCTTGCACACTAGCCTCTTTCACCAATTCCATACTGCTGTCTAAGCCAGAGAGCTGACGTGCTATCTCGGACTGATCCTCTACTTCTTTATCGTACTTGTGGATGGTCTCTGTTATTTCTGACAAGTAACGTACTCGAGAAGGTGGGATGATGTATTGCTTTTCTGACTGCCCTTCTGGTAGATCATTCAATTGATTTTTAGGCCAAAGTTTGTCCATCAATTCATTGAAAACGGCATTGACGCCTGGGTCATTAAACTGAGAGGCTATCGTCCCGTAGACAGGCATAGTAGCTACATCCTCGTGCCATAGATCGTGATTGCGTTGGAATTGCTTTCTTACATCTCTGATGGCATCTAAAGAGCCACGCTTATCAAACTTATTGATCACGATAAGGTTGGCAAAATCGAGCATATCTATCTTCTCTAACTGCGAGGCAGCACCAAATTCTGGTGTCATCACATAAACAGAAAAATCCGCGTGATCGACAATCTCAGAATCTGATTGCCCGATACCAGAAGTCTCTAAGATAATCAGATCGAAGCCAGACTTCTTGAGGATGGCTATAGTGCCATCTATATGCTTATTCAGCGCGGCATTGTACTGACGTGTAGCCAGAGAACGCATAAAGATTCTAGAGTCAGAAATAGAATTCATACGGATTCTATCTCCTAATAGTGCCCCACCTGTTTTCCTTTTAGATGGATCTACGGATATGATGGCTAGAGTCTTTTCTGGATTTGCTGCGAGATACCGCAAGACGAGCTCATCGACAAGACTTGATTTTCCTGCGCCACCTGTACCTGTGATACCTAGGACCGGCGTATCAGAATCTTTGACTTCTTCTTTTAGTTTTTGCAACCAGCTTGTATTGTCCTCTGGATAGTTTTCTATTGCTGAAATCAAACGAGCTATAGAGGTAGAATCCTTACCAGAAATTTTCTTTAGTTGACCATTAAGTTTTTCTGCTATGGGATAATCACATTGTTGGAGGAGATCATTGATCATTCCTTGCAAACCCATAGACCTACCATCATCGGGAGAGTAAATCTTGGTAATCCCATACTGATGCAAGTCCTCTATCTCGGAAGGCAATATGGTTCCACCGCCACCACCAAATATTTTGATATGTCCCGCTCCTTTTTCCTTGAGTAGATCGTAAGCGTATTTAAAGAATTCATTATGACCTCCTTGATAAGAAGTCAGAGCGATGCCTTGTACATCTTCTTCTATAGCGGCGTCTACAATTTCGTGTACGGGTCTGTTATGGCCTAAGTGAATGACCTCCGCGCCTGACCTTTGTATGATACGACGCATAATATTTATGGCTGCATCGTGTCCATCAAAAAGTGAACCCGCAGTTAAGATTCTAATCTTGTTCTTAGACTTATACGGTGCTATCTTTTCCATAATATAAGGTTAGGTGTAGTGCAATAAAACGTGTCAACGAAAATAGTACAATAGTTAGTCAAAATTGACTAAAACCAAATCTCTCCGCTCGACTGACCTGTAACCTTCTAGTTGGAAGACTAGCTATTAGTGCCTCTGAAATTTGGCTTCCGCTTCTCTATAAATGCTGCAACACCTTCTTTGGTTTGGTCAGAAGCCATCGCTTTTCCGAAATAATCTATTTCCAATCCAAACCCATCTTGCTCCTTATCGAAATAAGCATTGACTGTCTCGATAGTCTTGGCAACGGCATCAGGACCACGACTGCCTATCTTAGAGATGATTTTAGTAGCCACAGACATCAATTCCTGAGGTGGTGTGACATGGGTGACCAAGCCGTATTCTAGAGCCTTAGTGGCGTCTATCATATCTGCAGTCAGAAGGAGCTCCATCGCCCTACCCTTACCCAGATATTGTATGAATCTCTGAGAGCCACCATAGCCGGGTATCAAGCCTAGCTTTACCTCTGGCTGACCAAACATCGCATTATCGCTACATATCCGTAGATGACAAGCCATCGCTAATTCATTGCCTCCACCAAGTGAGTAGCCATTGATAGCTGCTATGACAGGCACAGGACATTGCTCTATACTGTTAAACACCTTATGCCCAAAAGCAGATTTCTCGCTACCCTCCTCAGCTGTCAACCCAATGAACTCCTTGATATCAGCACCAGCAATAAAAGCCTTATCTCCAGAGCCAGTTATAATGATCCCCTTTAATTCATCCAAGGGTAAGCCTTCACTGAACAAATAGCCTACCTCAGACATCACCGTATGGTTAATAGCATTTAGGGCCTTAGGTCGGTTGATGGTGATTACGGCTATCCCATCTTTGATATCTACTAATAAAGTCTCGAGTGTTTTCATTTCAATCTTAGATTTACAATTATTTCTTCTGCATTTTGGCCCAGCTATCACGCATCGTTACTGTTCGATTAAATACCAATTTATCTGGAGTAGAATCGGCATCTTTAATAAAGTATCCTTTTCGCATAAACTGTAATGGCTCTGTTTCTCCAACCTCCTTGAGATGGGCCTCAGCAATGGCTTCATTATTGATCACGAGTGACTCCTTGTTGAAGAACTCTAGAAAGTCCTTGTCCTCGTGTCCAGTCGGCGTAGGATCGACAAACAGGCGATCGTATAACCTCAACTCTAGAGGTATCCCTGAAGTAGAATCTACCCAGTGCATCGTGCCTTTCACTTTAATACCGGAGTTATCACTACCACTCTTACTCTCTGGAAAATACTTACAGTGCACTTCTGTAATATTACCAGCCTCATCTTGCAGATACTTTTCTGCTTGGATGATATAGGCTCCCTTAAGTCTCACGTGCTTATCAGGTGCTAGTCGGAAATACTTCTTAGGTGGATCTATCATAAAATCTCCGCGCTCTATCCATATCTCTCTGGAGAAGGTCATCATATGCTCTCCAGCAGAATCGTCTTGCGGATTATTCTTAGACGGTAAGTTTTCGACTTGACCCTCAGGATAATTTGTTATGACGAGTTTCAATGGATCCATTACGACCATCGCCCTCGTAGCGACTTGATTCAAGTCATCTCGGATTATGGATTCTAGCAACTCCATTTCTTGCAGATTATCTCGCTTCTGTACACCTGTCTGTGCACAGAATCTTCTTATCGATTGCGGGAGATAGCCTCTTCTGCGCATACCCGACAAGGTTGACATTCTAGGATCATCCCAGCCACTCACGAGACCTTCTTCTACGAGCTTAAGGAGTCTTCTCTTAGATGTGATCATATACGCCACATTCATCCTCGCAAACTCGTATTGCTTAGATGGAAAGATGCCCAGCTTCTCGACAAACCAATCATACAAGGGTCGGTGATGCATAAACTCTAGGGAGCAGCAGCTGTGTGTGATGTTCTCTATAGAATCCGACTGCCCGTGAGCGAAGTCATACATCGGATAGATACACCACTCATCGCCTGTATTGTGGTGGTGCGCATGCTTAATCCTGTAGATCACAGGATCCCGCATCAGCATATTAGGCGCGGTCATATCTATCTTGGCTCGGAGGACCATAGCGCCGTCTGGGAAATCGCCGGCTTTCATCTTGTGGAAAAGCTCGAGATTTTCTTCAGGCTTTCTATCTCTGAAGGGACTTGCCTTGCCTGGCTTGGTCGGTGTGCCCTTCATCTCTGCCATCTCTTCTGGTGTAGAAGAATCTACGTAAGCCAAGCCTTTATTGATCAAATCTTCGGCGTAGGCGTAGAGCTGCGGGAAGTAGTTGGACGTATATAGCGCCTCGCCTTCCCACTGATAGCCGAGCCAGTTGATATCTTTTTTTATAGAGTTGACATATTCTACGTCTTCCTTGACAGGATTGGTATCGTCAAATCTGAGATTGGTCTTACCACCATATTGCTTAGCTGTCTCAAAATTGATCCAGATGGCCTTAGCGTGGCCGATGTGCAGGTAGCCATTAGGCTCTGGCGGGAATCGCATATGGACCCTACCCTCGTGCTTACCTGAGGCGATATCGGCTTCGATAATTTCTTGTATAAAATTCTTACTCTCTTTGACTTCTTTATTTTCGTTTTGACTCATTGTCTTATTTTTTGATTGATCGACCTATCCACATTTCTCTTGGATAAGCTTTACATATATTCTGGCATTTCCATTCCGAGCAACTGCATAGATGACTCTAGAATAGATCCAATAGTCTGCGATAGATACAATCTATTTTGCTTGAGACTTTCGGTTTCCGCATTGAGGATTCTGCAATCGTGATAAAATCTGTGGAAACTCTTAGCTAAAGTATAACTGTAGTTCGCAATGATACTCGGGTCATACTTATTGAAAGCCTCTTCTAATACGTGGGGATATTGTGACAGCTGCACGATAAGGTCCCTTTCTAAATTATTAAACTCTAAAGCCTCTTGTGGTTGATCTGCTTTAGTGACTCCAGCTTTTCTAAAAATGGATTGTATCCGCACATAAGCATTCTGGATATAAGGACCCGTCTGACCTTGCATATCCACAGACTCTTTGGGATCAAAAGTCATCCGCTTTTTAGGATTGACCTTGATAATAAAATATTTCAAAGCCGAGAGTCCTACCTTGCGGTATATTTCTTCTTGCTCTTCTGTACTGATACCTTCTAGGCCACCGCGCTCTTGCGAGGCTTTGCGAGCTTCGCCAATCACTTCTTCTACTAGATCATCGGCATCGACGACAGTGCCTTCTCTAGACTTCATCTTGCCAGACGGTAGATCTACCATCCCATATGATAGATGATACAGGCTATCTGCGTAAGGCTCTCCTAATCGCTTCAGAATTTCGAACAATACTTTAAAGTGGTAATCCTGCTCATCCGCTACCACATAGACGAGATGGTCCATTTTGTACTGCTCGTAACGCTGGTGTGCTGTACCTAAGTCTTGTGTCACATAGACCGACGTGCCGTCACTTCTCAAGACGATCTTGTGATCCATCTTGGCGGACTCGAGGTCTATCCAAGTACTGCCATCATCCTTCTTATAAAACACCCCAGACTTTAATCCCTCATCTACAAATTCCTTCCCCAGCAAGTAGGTCTCTGACTCGTAATTATTGTAATCAAAATCGACGCCTAGTTTCTTATACGTCGTCTCGAAACCATCGTAGACCCAGCCATTCATTTTTTCCCATAGTGCTTTCACCTCTGGATTGTCGGCTTCCCACTTGAGGAGCATCTCCTTGGTACGAGCACCTATAGCACTGTACTCATTAAAATATTTGTTCTTGTAGCCTTTGAAAAAAGTCTCTGCATCCTGCCCTTCTTTCGCCAAGGAAGAAAAAACTTCTTGACCTACATCCGTCTCTTGCCACGCCTTGTATTCTTTTTGGAAGACTTGCTCAAAAGCCACATAGTAAGAGCCGACAAAGTGATCACCTTTAGTGCCCGTGCTCTCTGGTGTCTTGCCCTCTCCGAGATCTTGCCAAGCTATCATCGACTTGCAGACAGCGATGCCTCGGTCATTAATGACTTGGGTCTTTATCACCTTGTATCCATTGGCCTCCGCAATCTGCGCCATAGACCAACCTAAAAGGATGTTTCGAATATGGCCAAGATGAAGGGGCTTGTTGGTATTGGGTGAGGAGAACTCTACCATAAAGGTCTTCCCATTGGCTGGCTTAGACCCAAAGGTCTCGTCTCCTACTGTGGATAAGGCTGTGGACCAAAATCCATCATTTAAGCTCAGATTCAAGAAACCCTTAACGACGTTAAAGTCAGAAACGATAGACGAATTCTCTTTTAGATAAGCACCCATTTGCTCCCCTAGGACTTCTGGTTTGTTCTTAAGTGCCTTGACTAGGGGGAAGGTGACAAAAGTATATTCACCCTCAAATTCCTTCTTTGTAGGACTTACAATTAATTGATTATCAGGTAGTTGATAGTCAAATACGTGCTTGATAGCTCCCTTTATTTCCGCTTGCAGATTTGCCAGCATTCCCATAACTCATAATTAGACAACGAAAATACTCTATATCGAGAAGGTATTCTTATAGATCCCCTAAGAAGGGAACGAACTGCGTATAGCTTATTGAGGCTGAGATCCAAAGAAACTAAAGATAGTCTGCCCATAGTTGCGCTGCTCTATGAGGTGGCTGTGCTTAGACATATCTACTTGAGGATTGTGTTCTAGCACCAAGAAACCTTGATCCGCTATCATCCCTTGGTCGAGAATCAAGTCGGGTATTTCTGGAATATTTTGTAGAGGGTATGGTGGTCCTGCAAAGATGTAATCGTACTGCTCTTCGCATCTCTTGATAAAGGTAAAGACATTCATACGGTGTATGGTGAGATAGGCTTCTATATCTAACTTCTCAGCCATCTGCTTGGCAAAGGCGACGCAGCCAGGAAACTTATCTACATAGGTGGCATCTGTACAACCTCTTGATATGCACTCATAACAGTGATTGCCCGTACCGCCAAAGAGATCTAGGAACTTAATGTCTTCGAAGTCTATGCGATTAGCCAATATATTATACAGGCCCTCTTTGGATATATCTGTAGTCGGTCGTGTGGGCCACTTCTTGGCGGGTGGCGTAAAACGATGACCCTTAAACTGTCCTCCAATTATCCGCATAGTCTACATATCTGAAGGTCATAGTAATGAGATTGCGGGGCTGGGCGATCTGCATCAATTTTTATCTCTTCGCCTATCAGTTGCAGCTGGGGAAAATACTTGACCAGTTCACTTTCTAGAAAGGACTTACCGAGATTATCACCCCCTAAGAATAAAGGCTGTGACGCTGTGTTGATACCTAAGGATTGACAGATCATCAAAAGGAAATACAGACAATCCAACTTATGAGCACAAGGGTACTGGTTGTACATCCTGAATCCCTTATTGTCGACCAGTGTAATATGCACCATTCCTTGGCCGATATAGCAGAGCAAACCCTTTTTATATTTATGATTGACCTCTGCCATTGCAGTAGAAAGATGCCTAGGCGTAGCATAGAGACTTTTACTGATTTTTTTCTTAAAGTGGGGTTCCAAGTAGTGTAGTGTCTTGATATCTTGGAAAGAGAATTGATCCACGAGCTTTCTGTATCCACTTAATTTCTGGACGTCGTACAATCCGTGGAAGTAAACGTCAAAAAACTCCTCTTCATAATCTAAGGCATCGAGATGAACATAAGGTTTTACGGCTGAGAGTACTTTAACAGTCTCTAGGTTGTATTGATGGTCCCATAATGTGGAAACCCCTTGGAGACTAACATAGGGATGATACCCAGTCTTTTTTAGAGTACTGGTCTTGTCCCAAAGCCCATAAAAAAAACTGTCTGCATACAAGACGACAGACAGTTCACTTATATCCTTTGGATCAGCAATGTTGTCAAATGCCAGTCCTGATTTGTTCATTTAGTTCATCGACCAATTACCTGCTAGATTGGGAGCATTCATATCACCAAATTTGATGGGATTATTAGGGTCATAAGAGTTATCGTATTTCATATACTTAGTATCTGCATACTCCCCCATAAAGTTTTTCCATCTTGTTCCTACTTCTACGACATTTACCAAAGTAGACTGATAAGTCATTGTATCTGCTGCAATAGTATAGGTATCTCCGTTGGTGAAAGGGACATATCTGAGAGAGTCGATATTCGGCACTGTCATATCCTTTCTTATAAACAGATTGCTGAATGAATCAATAGCACTCCTGTAAGTTATCACCTCTCTAAACTCTTCTGTACTCTTCTTATCGTCCTTATCACCAAATATTGTCACTATTTTGATGCTGTCCGTCTTGAGGACTTGTGCAAGGGTATCAAAATTGTGGGCATATTGGCCTGTAGCCAACTTGAATACTTCCTGAGCAGTCCTGATATTCTCTAAAGAGTTGACCACTTTAGCCTTTCGGGTACTTTTAACTGCTTGAAATTCAATAGGTTCCTTAATATTCAGCACTAAGGCATAAATTAAAAAAAGGACTAATCCGGTCAGTAATAAGCTTATAATCGTCTTCATTTGCTACTTCTATTCTACAAAATACGTGTTGCAAGGGTCAATCGACCCGAGATTTGTAAAAAAAACAATTTTTATTAACAAATCAATACAATCGACCGCTTTAAGTACAAGGATGCCGTCAAAGGCATTGTTGGTGGGTGAATATCGATTATTTTTGCATCGTGGGAAAGGATATACGCATACTTGCAATAGAATCATCATGTGATGACACTTCGGCGGCTATCATCAAGAATGGCGAAGTACTGAGCAATATTGTCTCGGTACAAACAGCCCATAAGGAATATGGCGGCGTTGTGCCCGAATTGGCCTCAAGGGAGCATCAAGTGCATATCGTGCCTGTAGTCGATGCTGCCCTCAAAAAAGCAGAAGTCAGACTAGATGAGCTCGATGGGATAGCCTTCACTAGAGGCCCTGGACTACTGGGCAGCCTGATAGTCGGTGTGACCTTTGCGAAGTCCCTCGCACTCCGGCTAGAGATACCACTCATCGAAGTGCATCATATGCATGCGCACGTGCTGGCCCATTATGCAGAAGCGCCGCACCCTCAGCTCCCATTCCTTTGCCTGACGGTCTCTGGCGGTCATACGCAGATTGTAAAAGTGCACAGTCACCTAAATATGGAAATCTTGGGGCAAACCCTAGATGATGCCGCGGGAGAGGCCTTTGATAAAGCAGGAAAGATGCTTGGCCTACCCTATCCAGCAGGTCCAGTGATGGATAAAAAGGCGCAAGAGGGAGAGGCAAAATTTACCTTCTCCAAGTCTAAGGTAAAAGGTCTGGATTTTAGCTTTTCCGGATTGAAGACATCTATACTTTACTTTCTACGGGATCAAATGAAAGAAGACCCACAATTTATCGACAGAGAATTGGTCAACATCTGTGCTTCTGTACAAAAGAGCATCATCGATATGCTTATGGACAAACTAGAACTCGCTGCCAAACAAACGGGCATCACAGAAATAGCCATAGCGGGTGGTGTCTCGGCCAATAGCGCATTAAGGACTACCCTACAAGATACTGCAAATCAAAAAGGATGGACGGCGTATATCCCTGCCTTCCAGTATTGCAGAGACAATGCAGCTATGATAGGCATCGCAGGATATTACAAGTACTTAGCTGGTGAGTTTGTCGATCAGGATATTACTGCCGAAGCGCGATTGGCCTTTTGATAGATCATCAAGACATTTTACTCTGAGCGTCGAGAATTTTCTTCTTGAGTGTTTCAAATTCTTCGTCCGTTAAGACACCGTTGTCTCGCATCTCTGAAATAGATTCCAATTGCTTGACAAGGTCTTTGACTTTTGGCTGATCCGTCATTTCTTCTACTTTCTCCTCCGCTTTTTCGTACTTGACCTTTTCTTTGACTTCCATATCCTTGGCCATCTGCTTTCCCTTCTCAAATTTTTCGTCGTAGAAGTTTTTGAGTCGTTGAGGGTCAAAGTCTAACAAGGTCCCTCCTGTTTCAAAGTGCTTTTTGAATACTTCTCCTATGGCATATGTAGAGCCTCCAGATAACACAGCCAAAGTCAGCCCTCCGATAGCTGAGCCGATACCTGGTATAAACTTAACTGCTCTAGCCCCTAATCTAGCCAAGCCAGACCCCGTTAATGAAGTGATAATCGCCTTTCCCTCCGTTTCTTTAAAATCTATAGAATAGACCTTACACAACTGTCTGATCATATCCAATTGTATGGCTGTCACAGCAAAAAAGTCTGCTACAGGTACAGG
>CALFUU010000041.1 GCA_937929835.1 uncultured Saprospiraceae bacterium
TTTAGAATTAATTAATTTCTAAGCATTTACAGTAAAATCTATTTCCCTAATAATAGGTCTCGAACCTTAATTTCTATCTGGATACTAACTGTAAAAATCACAAGAGGGCTGATATCGTTTTATAGGCCTTCAATCCTCTAAACAAAAATAGGTTCCTCTTGTGAAGCTTAGATTTATCAAAACCTAAGATAACTATCTCTTATTTTGTTGCTTATGCAAGTCTAAGGGAAACAAAAAATTCAAGGCTTATTTCATTTCTTAACGGTTCTAAAAACTACAATTCCTAAACGGTCTTAAACTCGCCTCCGGCTCAAACACAAGCCCGTTCTTAACGGAATTCTAGTCCTTATAACCTAAAATGAAAGAGGCCGAAGTCTAAATTCCACTCTTGTAGATTTAATCCTTCAGTGCTACTTAAGTAGGCGATTCGGTTTATTTATATATGACTGAAGGACTAGTCTTGCTTAGCAAATACTTTCTGTAGCAAGCTGGACGTTCTCTGAGACACATCAGATCGGATACCTTGTTCTTTCTTTTCGATAAGATCAAACAAACCAACCAACGCCTTAGAGTTGATATGATCTGAGAGGTCCGGGTTCACATCTGTTACAAAAGGCAATGCGTTATACTTTGTTATGGCCTTAGTCCATAAATCCAGAGCACCGAATTTATTCAAAGAATTATCCAAGACAGGCTTGAACTCACCATACAGATTATTGTATGTTTTGTTGTGTAGGTACTGGGTGGCGGCATCTTTGTTTCCCAAAAGGATATCCATCGCGTCATCAAAAGTGATACTTCTCACGGCGCTTAGGAAGATAGGCCCAGCCTTCTGTGCGGCATCTTCTGCAGCTCTATTGATCTTTTTGATCATTTCTTCTTCTAGCTTGGTGAAGCCAGGAATGTTAGCCAACTTAGAGATAACTTTATTGGCTTCATCGGGCAAGAGTATTTTATAGGCAGACTGATAGTAACCATTTTCTGCAGATAAAAAATCCACACTATTGTCCACTCCAAGCTGCAGAGCCTCCTTCAGACCATTAGAAACATCGATACTAGAAAGAGGTGCATCATTGACGGTATCTAAGACTTTCTGAAGTGTGGAGGGGTCACAAGAGACCAACGAGAGTGTCATCGTTATGATTAACAGTGATTTATACATCATAATTTATTTGTATTTAAAAAGAAGGTGCAAAAATAAGCCTTAATTTCTATTGTAAGTTGCGGCACCTTCAGGTATTTCAAGACATTAACTACTGGGTATCGGTAGGATGACGGAAGATCTCAGGGCGCTTATACAACAATCTTAGAGATTAACATTTCCTTATGGACATTCTTTAATAGATTCGTACTTTATATTTTTCTAAACCTATTTTAATCGTAATTAAGATGAAATATTTATTTTTTTCCTTTTTTAGTTTTATGGCTTTATCACTACAAGGCCAGACTGATCAACTGAACAAAGTAGATAAGTTGATCGAATCCTTTTCCGAATCTCAAGATGTTGACCTCATCGCAGAGGCCAAGTCCTTAATGGACAAGGTTTTTGAAAATGAAAGTGCTATGAATGATCCTACCAGTCTAAGTATGATGGCTGCTGTAGAAACTATGGCACTAGAACATACAGAAGTAGATGATCCATTCAAGCTGAGTGATGAAATAGAAAGTCTCTATAGTGCCGCCTTTATCAATGATAAAAAAATGAAGATGCGCCAGGACTTATTGAATCTTGTCTATCAATCAAAGAAAGCCCTGCTTAACTTGGGCAATAAAACTTATGAAGCCAAGTCTTATGACGAAGCTTACAAGTATTATCAAAAGGCTCTAAAAATGAACGACCTAGAGGTAGCCCATCCAAGATACGCTAGTAAAGATTATTCTCTCCAATACACAGCTGCCGTGTTTGCTGGTCTGGCTGGCAAAAAGGAAGAGTCTATGAAAATATTTGAAGAGCTCGTCGAAGTAAACTATGATCGAGTAGATATGTATGACACGTTGATCAATTACTATACTGAAAAGGATAAAAAAACAGACTTGATGAGAATCAAGAAGTTAAAAGCAGAAAGATATCCAATGTAGATGACGTGGTAAATAAAATATTGAGGGCAGGCGTGAATGACATACGCTTGCCCTTTTTTTGTATAAAAGCCACTCTAGTTGAGAGAGTCTATATGTATGTTAACACTTATCAAGTGGCTCAATACTAGAAGTCGGCTCTAGTCCTTAGATATATTTCTACTATATTAGAGAAACTCAAACTTTAGATTATGAACTTCTTCAAAGTACTCTTTCTGCTACTGATTTCTGTACACGCCATTTCTCAGAATTGTCAACCGACAAATTTTGATTGTACGACGGCGCAAACTTTATCTACCAATCTAAACTTTGGAGATCTTGTCTGTGTACAAGGCTGCAATGCCAATATCATCTCACCCAATGGTGAAGGGCCTTGCGGGTCGAATACAGTATGGTATTATCTGAGAACAAGCTCCAATGTCAATCAAATATCTCTCGAGGTAGACGGTATAGGAGCTGTCGTCGCCATCAGGCAATCTGACTGCAATACAGGTTTCTCTGATTGTACGTCCTTAGGGACTGGGGTTGCCTTTGCCGTCAATGTAGAGACCGATTATTATATCGGCGTACAGTCTTTAGATGTAGGGGATTTTGAGTTATGTATTTCTGGCGAGCTACAACAAGCCACCTGTTCTACAGGTACGCTAACGGCTGAGAGACCAGAAAATCCAGGTGCTCAACCAGAGGGCCCCTATCTTCCTGGTGAGCTAGTCAGGTTCACATATAACATAGAGTTTGCAGTGGATTCTGCAGGTATGGGTAACAATTGCCAATGGCTACAAGGACTGATTCCGTCATTTGGAGCGGGATGGAATCTCCAAGCTGTCACACCTGCGAGTCAAGGTCCGGAAGGCTGGCAATGGCTGCCAGAAGGTTCGGTGGATTATAATGTCACAAGCAACACATTGATGCTTCAGCCCAGCCCGCACGGGGGTATAGAATTGGCTACAGGATCTGGTGGGCTGATCGCTGGCAACTTGTTGCCGAGTGGTTGGTGGTTTACCTCTCCTGGCGGAGGGGCTTCTTGTAGTAATGATGGTGATCCAGATAATATGTGGGGACTCCCAGCGACTTGTGGGGATACTGTTGTGGTTAACTTCACATTTGAGCTTCAAGTCACCGACAACATAGATCCTATTGCCAACGCCGAAGATGATTATCTCAAAGTAGAAATATTTAGTATGGCAGATGGCCAGACAGGATGCTGGGCAAACAATACCTGTGGAGGGGATGCGCCTACCTCATTTTTTGCGAGTGCTGTAACCTTTGACACCAACTTGGTCAACCTAAGACCGGATATAGGCCAAGGAGATTGTAATGTAGCCTTTGAGTTTACGGTTGAGGAGTGCCTACAAATTTCTCCCTTTTGTTTTCCAGATCCAACTACGTGGGTAAACAATCCTGCGACAAGTATACCGGAATGTTCGTGGCCATTCTTTCCGCAAGAAGATGTCGTCTTTGCTGGCGGGTGCCCGCCTTATACCTATATTTTTAGCCCTGATAATCCTATTCCCGGACCAGGAAATATTACCATAACTGGCATCGGCAATGGTATGGATGCCGTATTCGAATGTATCAACTTACCGTATTCTGGTACGGTAGAATGGACAGTCGTAGATGCCTGTGGGGGTATGCTGGAATGGTCCTTTGATATTGATGTCCAGTGTATCAACTGTCCTCCTTTAGCTTGTGTAGAGGAAAACATAACTGTGGCACCTTGCTTAAATTGTGAAGATGCTAATGACGATATTAATCCAGATTCACCTTGTTTCATTTGTGATGCAACTGTACTCAATGGTTTTTGCTCGTGCACAATTCCAGGAAATCCAGAAATAGATACGTCACAGTTTAACGCTAATTCGTTATGCGATGATGGTTTTGTGGCGAACAACATATCATGGTTTTCATTTACAGCAGGCTCACCAAATATAGATATAGACATAACAGAAATCTTATGCACATCAACCACAAGCGGAGCTATAGGCATACAGTTAGGCATTTTTGCTGGTTGCGACTTAGGGGAGTGCCTAGGTGCTGATAATAATTGTGGCGGACTAGAAGATAAATTTGTAAGCCTCTCAGATATAACGGTAGGAGAAATCTACTACATCTACGTAGATGGTTGCGCTGGTGCGGGTTGCTCTTTTCTAATTGAAGTTTTTGGCCAAGAACAATTTTTACTGGATCAACCGCGAGCTGTCATAGTAGATACACCCGATGCGTCACTAGGTAACCCATGCACAAATAATCAGACCATCACAACTTGCATAGGCGAGGAGCTATCGATAAAGGTGACTCACGATGATACATCACCAACTGAGACACCTCCACCCTTTGATGGAGACTGTGCAACATATGATCCTGATCTAGACGCCGATTATATATGGACTATCACGCCTGCCATCAATGACACCAACTTGGGGAGTATCGGAGGCGCTAACAATTTGCTCATCTACAATACAAAAGATGACGGCATCCAGCTACCCGCGCTTACACCCTCAGAGGCGGGAAGCTTTGAAGTATGTCTAGAGAGTGTCGTGACAAGATGTGACACAACCACCAATAGAGCCTGTGCGACCTTGGTCATCGAAGATTGTTCATTTGTAGACAATGACGGAGATGGCAGCCCAGCAGGGCAAGACTGCGATGACAATGATCCCAATAACTTCCCTGGTAATACTGAAATCTGTGATGGACAAGACAACAATTGTAATCTGACTATAGACGAAGGGTTTCCCCTGCATACAGCGCCTATACTGTCTTGTACGGCAATAGGTAACAACAGTCTCACTGTGAGCTGGGACGTCAACGCCACGGCCGATATTTACCAAGTCTATCTTAATGGAAATTTTATCAACTCGACCTCCGACAATTCCAGCGAAATAACAGGTCTGACACCCGGCACCGAATACGAAATTAGGGTTGACATCTTGTTTAACAATAGTTGCACGAGGTTGACTTCAATGATCCTTTGTACCACGGATAACTTTGTAGACAATGATGGAGATGGCAGCCCAGTAGGGCAAGATTGCGATGACAATGATCCCAATAACTTCCCTGGCAATACTGAAATCTGTGATGGACAAGACAACAATTGCAACAATGAAATAGATGAGGATCTAGAAGTTATGGAGTTTTATGCCGATATCGATGGAGATGGTTTCGGTGATCCACTGACACTTATGCTAGATTGTATCCAACTAGCTGGCTCCGTGTCCAATGGTGATGATTGCGACGATAGTAATCCGACAATCAATCCAGATGCAATGGAGATTCCGGGCAATGGTATAGATGAAGATTGCGATGGAGATGACACACCTTCAGCTACCTACGAGATAGGTGGCACTGTCGTCGATATATATCCTAATCCTGTTACAGAAGAGCTGCAAATCCAAACGACCCTTCAAGATTTAGACTATAAGTTGTACTCAATATCAGGAAGACTTCTAACCAGTGGCCGAGTACTATCAAAAGAAATAAACGTCTCCGATTATCCGACAGGCATATATCTACTTTACCTTGAGCATAAGCCCAGCAAAGTCGTTATCACAGAAAAGATAATTAAGCTATAATAAATTAATAGAATCTCCCATTTAAGATGCACTCTTTTTGTTCTTATAAGCTTGATAACCAAATGATTATCAAGCAATTAGTCATTTGCCTCGCCGGCGGGCTTTCCCATCCGAAACTGATGTTTCGGTTCTCTCGTTTCATAGGTCCATTTAGGACCTATGATGCAACCTGTGGTTGCAACTCTCGTTCATGTCTTGAAACAAAAACGAATCAAAAAATTCAAGGCTTATTTCATTTCTTAACGGTTCTAAAAACTACAATTCCTAAACGGTCTTAAACTCGCCTTCGGCTCAAACACAAGCCCGTTCTTAACGGAATTCTAGCCTTTAAAACCTAAAATGAAAGAGGCCAG
>CALFUU010000042.1 GCA_937929835.1 uncultured Saprospiraceae bacterium
GAAGAAAGGATTCTGATTTCAATGTGACAGATCGTATCAAAATAGAGTTGACAGATCACGAGCATATCAGAGAGGCTGTAGAGCAGTATGGGGACTACATTAAGAATGAAGTTCTAGCAGATAGCCTAGAGTTAAAGGATAATGATGGAGATGGGATAGAGCTGCCGGGAGAAATTAATTTGGATCTGAAACTTACTGTGGTGTAATGGCGGGGTAGAGCCTTAGTGATGGTTAACTTGTTTAGAGATTTAGAATTTCATTTGTGCTTGCCGTACAAATGTTAGAAAGGTATTAAGTTTCTATTGTTTTCCAATACTCTCTTCCATCCACACTCCTTTCCAGTTTCTTTGTCCCTATGAGTAGCCTTCTGAGTGTAGCGGGATCATTGAAGCTGTGGTGCTGATTGAGTATTGTATTGACTTCGATTTCTGTATAGGTCGTATCTGACTCAAATTTTGAAGCAAGAAAGTCTATTAGGAGATCGAGTTTCTTTTTTTGTTTTTTTCCTGGTAACCTAGTTAGTAAGCCATCATCATCAAAGTACCCGCGTAATTGATTATCAAGTTGCATCTCTGTTTTATTTACTAGAATAGGGTTAGAATCTATATATCCCTATAATAAATATAGCTATTCCTTGACTTATTAATACTTCCTTACAGCCTTACAGCTGGCATCACCCTTGCTCATTTATTCAGTTCGAAGATTGCAACTAATGGGGTGGAAGTCAATCTGTGATAGTCTAGATTTTTGAAAATATAATCCGCAGACAAGACAGTATCTCAATATTGACCTATCTCTAAGTGTACCTTCTTTTCGTAAATCATTGATAATCAATAAGTTAAATACAGCTACAATGTCGCTCACTGACACATTTTCTCTTGAAAAATGACCTTCTAGGCACGATATTTATACCATTAATGTGAATGTTGTCTTAAAAAAGGCATTTTTTGGTTTTACTCACTAACCATTATCCCTTTGCTGACATAAACAGATACTTCTCCTCGTGAACAGAGGGTCTTAAAACAAAAAAATCTAACAGTAAAAGATGATTAATTCGAGATTTTCACTTTTAACGGCAATTGCAATCTTATGCTGCACTACTTTTTTGAGTGCAAAGCAAGTTCCAGAACAACAAGCTAGAGACTACGCCAAGACGGTATTTGCCGTAAAGGCTAGCCACCAGCTCAAAAGTATGGCGGATATTAAGGTGACAGACGCTTATACGAGAACAACTTTGGATGGAGAGTCTTCGTACTATATCTTCAATTTCGAACCTAAAGGGTTTGTCATTATCTCTGCTCAGGATGTATACAGTCCTGTACTGGCTTTTTCTGATGAGAGTCAGATTAATCTAGACAATGAAGTGTATGGAGAATCCTTATTCAATACCTTAGGTCGACATGAGGTGCAGATTGAGCATCTAAGAAGAACAGGGGTAGAAGCTTCTAAGAAAGTCCAGGATGAGTGGGCGGCCCTCGCTGCTTTGCGACCTACCGACTATCTAAGCAAAGACCCAGATGGGACAGTCGTCTCGCCATTGACGACGACACTATGGAATCAAGGAGAGTTTTACAATGACTTTACGCCAAAGGATGCAGACCCAGAAGCTATCGCTGGAGGGACTTATTGTGGTTGTGTGCCAGTTGCTATGGCACAATTGATAAAATTTCACGATTACCCACCACAAGGAAATCTCTCCATCACGTATGATGATCCTCAATATGGTACGTTGTCTGCAGATTTCTGCAACACATCTTACAACTGGAGCAATATGCCAGATGCCTTAACAGGACCTAATGATGATGTGGCACAGCTCATCTATCAGACAGGTGCTGCTACGAGAACTTCTTTTTCTACAGTATATTCTGAGACATTTATCTCCTACGTTAGAGAAGCACTCGTGCATTACTTTAACTATGATGAAGCGGCGAGTTGGTTCTATGATGCAGATGGAGAATTTGCACGTGTCGCCATCGATGACCTCAACCAAGGGCGACCGCTGATTGCAACTGGGGTTGCGCCTAACTTTGGTGGCACTCACTCATGGGTAGTGGATGGTTATGGATATTTTCTTGATCCTGATCCTAATCAACCTAATGAGTTTTTTCATTTCAATTGGGGATGGGGTGGAGACAATAATGGATGGTTTCTAGATACAGACACCACTTGGGAGCCAGTGCCAGGAGAGGTCGGTACACAGGTTATAACATTCTACTATGATAGATATGTTGTCCATAATATTTTTCCTGCAGACTCTAACTGCGCAGCACCTTCCAATACAGATAGAAACAGTACATATTATACTTCTGGCGTAGCCAATACGGCAGCCTTTCTGCACTATTTCGAACCCACCCTACAGGAAGATCAAGAAGTATCTTATAGATATAGAAAAGTAGGAGACACAGAGTGGACGTTGTCACCATCGACTATGGCGTACTTTTTTAGAGCTTCGGGGCTTGAGCCTGGAACAGATTATGAGTTCCAAGTAAGAAGAAAATGTTGTGGGGAGAACTGGTCCTCATATTCTGAGTCAGCAGAATTTACGACTACAGGAATGTCGACGAGCTCGGCTTGCAATACTTTTATAAATTCTAGTTTGTCGACCAGCAATATTACAGAGACGAGTACTTACTTGTATACATCGCAGCCATATGGCCAAGTTGTCAATCAATTTAGATATCGATTTGCGGGTTCTCCGATATGGAATTTCTCAGACTTGAGTACCAACTACTTTAGATTTATCGATGGTCTAGAAGCAGCGACTGATTACGAATTTGAAGTTCGTCACCAATGTGAGCAAGGCATATGGACGGAGTTTTCTTCTGCGGGATCTTTTAGAACAGATGGTAGTGAAGGATGTAGTACAGTATATGAGTTGAGCCTGTTTACGAGTGGAGCGCTAGAGAATAATGCCTACGTCTATACGTCACAGCCTTATGGAAAAGTCAATAATCAATTTAGGTATAGACCTTCTGGGGCGAGTGAGTGGACAATGTCTTCTATCTCAGATAATTACTACAGATATTTATCTGGCTTGGCAGCAGGTACAGAATATGAGTTTCAGGTAGCACACCTGTGCGCGGCAGGCGTATGGACGGACTGGTCTTTTGTTTCCACATTTACAACTAAAGGTGGGACAACTGCTGGTGCTTGCGCGGCGATAGATGGCGATAGACTTTATAATAGTTCTATCTCAAGGAGTGCTGCATATATGTATACGCCACAACCTTTTGGCAATGTTGCCAATCAGTTTAGATACAGACCTGTAGGTGCTACAACTTGGGAGGAGACGGGTGTATCTACACTCTATTATAGATATACGACTGGATTGCAATCTGATACAGAATATGAGTTCCAAGTTATACACGAATGCAATATCGGTCAGTGGACAGCTTGGTCTGCTAGCAAGACCTTTAGAACTTTATCCGGATTTGGCGGAGGGAATGAGGTAGGGCTCAGAGCGCAGCCTCTTCCACCATACGAGAGCACATTATTTAGAGAGTCTATGTTAGAGCAGACGAGCCTTGTGGTATATCCTAACCCAGTGACCGACTTGCTTACTTTTAAGACTTCTGTGGCTTTTGAGGAAGGGAATAATCTAGAATTGATAGACTTGCAAGGAAAGACAATTCTGAGACGAAGGCTGGCTGTAGGAAGTCATAAAGTAGAGCTAAATGTTACGCAATTGGAAGCTGGTATCTATTTTATAAAATATGATAACGGTTATGAGTTGCATCTAAAGAAATTTGTGAAAAATTAGAGTGCTTGCTGCTTCGTGGATTGAGTTTATGTGCAGCATACATTTGAGAATGATTTAATTGGACTAGGTCGTTAGATCTAGAAAAAC
This sequence comes from uncultured Saprospiraceae bacterium, assembly GCA_937929835.1. Lineage (GTDB taxonomy): Bacteria > Bacteroidota > Bacteroidia > Chitinophagales > Saprospiraceae > RFSX01. Next base: position 3,848 of record CALFUU010000042.1, read on the forward strand.
TAAATCGCGATTTGTTAGATTGAGCCTCTACGAGAGTAGGGGCTTTTTTATTTCAATATCGGCCAAATTGGCCTTATGTCATTAGTTGATGTCTGCTCCGTTAGTCGATGTCTGTGACATTTTCCGTTAGTCGATGTCTGTGACATCGATTCAATATGCTCTAGTAATAATTGATGTCAGAGTCATCGATTCTACACTAGTAATAATAAATATCTTGCAGTAATGTCCCGTTAGTCGATGTCTGTGACATCGATTCAATATGCTCTAGTAATAATTAATTCGATGCCAGAGTTACTAGTAACAAAAAATCTCTTGCAGTAATGTCGATTAGTCAATGTCTGCGACATCGATTCGATATGCTAGAAATAATAAAATTCCTTCTACGGATGCTAAGGTTTCTTATAAGGAAAAAACTAGAGGTGCTGCAGATTCTTTTAAAACACAAAAATTTCGAATTGCCCTTCACAATGCACTTCAGTAGCATCTGTTACAGAGACCAACTCTGCTATAAAGTTGCCTCTCAAGACTCTATCAAATTCATCAAAAGCCTCTAAGGTCACCTGACCACTGACAGTCTCATACTGATTGAGCTCGGCATCCGAATAAAAGAAGTAGGGCGCAAAGTCAAACTCATTCATTGCATAGGTGCCTGCTGGAAGATCATTTTTGAGGATAAGCGTATAAGATTCTGTGCCGCCATTAAATCCTGTTATCTGGATTGTGTTGATAGGTTCTGGTGTCGCACTCACAAAAACCATCGCTGGCACTAAGGGAGCGGCATTAAGATCAAGTAGGAAGGAGTTTTCTAAAGTAACTTCCTCATAGGTAACGGCAAAGTTGCCAGCGCCTACGGTATTTTCGATATTCCCTCCACACTCAAAACCACTAAAAGATCCTGAGATAAAATTGGTGACGGGATCGTGTTGTTCTATATTGAGTGATGAGTCGTTATTCATTATGAGAGCTGTCGTGCAGTGCTCGTTATCTGTGCGGTAGGAAAAACTAGCTTCCGCGCCTTTTTCTACGCTGAAGCTCGAGCGCTCCTTGCTGATGTTTTTGATGTGAAACTCCGCAAGATGGCCTTCTGGAGATGCGCCCACGATAATCAGTTGTGTTGTGTTTTCTTCTTCCCCTGGCGCAGTAAAGGCCTTTATTTTAGAAGCATTAAAGTTGTTATCGTCAATGGCAAACTGTATTCCTTCCTCGGGTAGGGGCACAGGTGGCTCTCCCTCAGATCTTTCTCCACTACAGGCTACGAATACACAGATTAATGACAATAGAATGATTTTACCTAGCTGCATTTCCCTCTCTCATTTAATGATTAGGTGTAATATGAATATTACAATGCCATAACGAGCCCAGCAGTCTAAGCGTTGGCTATCGAGGGTGTTAAAATTTGTCTAACTTATCCCTGTGCCATCTTGTAACCGAGCCAGATACCAGCCAGACAAGTGAGCACACTTAGTCCTATATACAGGAGTGCAGTGGAGAGATGGCCACTATCCAGCAACTTATAATGTTCTGCAGAAAACGTAGAAAAAGTGCTGAAACCACCACAGAAGCCAGTCATCAGGAGGAGTTGGTAGCGCGAATCCATTCCTTTATTAGAAAGATAGCCCATCAAATAGCCTAGAATGATACAGGCCATTATATTGGCGACAAGCGTTGCTCTCGGGAGCCCATCCTGAGCTGAGGGTAATAATAAGGTGAGACCATATCTGGCCATCGCACCGAGTCCACCGCCTAGGAAGACATAGAGAAAATTCAAATGAACTTGGTTTTACTGCTGCTTGAGAATACATACCATAACTGGCTTGTTGTACTTTTTAGCATCATCTAGCGCAGATCTACCGTCGGGACTCAGTTGATTATGGTCTGCACCAGCGGCAAGTAGTTTTTGTACGTGAGAGATCTCACCATACTCTACAGCATATTGTAAGATGGTCTTATCAGTGCAGATTGCAGTTAGATCTAACGCCTCGTTATTCAAGATATGGTCAAAAAGCGTATTGGATTTCACCTTCAATGCAACCACGAGTAGGTGATAATCCTGCCCCTCTACATCTACACATTGGTTGATGTCATTACCATTTTGGTAAAGATACCCTTCAAAATTTCTGACACTATTAGCTTCTATGGCCGCTAGCCAGTTACTAGACTGAGCACCTATTGCTAAAGAAAAACTGAGTAGAGCGAGGGTGATAAGCGTTTTCATAGTCTTCTATTGTGCACTCAATATAAACAAAATGTCAAAGTTTAAGACGAATAATCCGTTGTAGAGCCTCATAATAACAAGCCATCTGATTATAAGGACTACTATCTTTGGACATTAATCTAATACGGTATGGGACAACGGGTTTTGTTTAGTAATACAAATAGAGAAGAAAGGACAGCAGCGGCTCAGGCGCAGGTCTATGACCTTATAGTGATCGGGGGCGGCATTACGGGTGCTGGTATTGCTCTAGATGCTACGCTGAGAGGTATGAAAGTCCTATTGGTAGAAAAATCTGATTTTGCCTCTGGTACGAGCAGTAAGTCTACAAAGCTAATACACGGCGGTCTGCGGTATCTCAAGCAATTGGAGTTCGGTCTCGTAAGGGAGACTGGTCTAGAGCGCTCTGTTGCCCACCACAACGCTTTCCACTTAGTCCATCCAGAAAATATGCTCTTACCGCTAGTCCATCAGGGAACCTTCAATAAGTTGACCGCAGGACTAGCCATTACTGTATATGATTTTCTGGCCAAGGTGCCTGCTCAAGACAGGAAAGATATGCTAGATAAGGAGGAGGCGATGGAGATGGAGCCCCTTCTGGACGCCGAAAGAGTCAAGTCGGCTATTGTCTATTCTGAGTACAGGACCGATGATGCACGATTGACTATGGAAGTCATAAAGGCAGCACACAGAGAGGGTGCAGAGTTGTTTAATTATATGGAGGTAGAATCCTTCGTGGTAGAGTCAAGACTGGTCAAAGGTGTACACTGTCAGGATAGACTATCACAACAAAAAATTACTTTTAGAGGTAACAGTATCATTAATGCGACAGGGCCATGGGCAGATGATCTTCGGCTCAAAGAGGATGCTAAAAGTGAGACCAACTTGAGGCTCTCCAAAGGTGTCCATCTTGTATTTGATAGGAAGGATTTACCCATCAACAACTCCACCTATTTTGATGTCTTTGACGGCCGTATGGTCTTTGCTATTCCTCGAGCCAATAGAGTTTATGTAGGTACCACGGATACAGATTTTAGCGGAGATCTAGATCAAATGAGCTGCACACAAGAAGATGTAGATTATATTCTTACAGCTATCAATAATTTTTTCAAGATTCCTCCATTGACTATTCATCATGTCCAATCTACGTGGGCGGGCCTACGGCCACTTATACAACAAAAAGGAAAGTCGGCGACAGAGGTCTCTCGAAAGGACGAAATATTTATTTCGACAAATGGGTTGATTACTATTGCCGGAGGAAAGTTAACCGGATTTAGAAAAATGGCAGAACGAGTCATTGACCTCGTATACGAACGAACCAAGAAAAAATTAGTACCGTGCTCTACTGAAGAGTATAAAATTTCCTTATTACCATTTAGCAGTTATCAAGATTATCTAGATTATGCTGAGAAGCTAAACGAAGATTATCAAGGTAAAATAGAAAGTCAAGAAATAGAATATCTAGTCCGTACCTATGGCAAAGAGGCCAATTTTATTATTGAGCAAGCAACTGCTGACGCGACCCAATTAGATATTGCAGATCGATTAGCTCAGGCACAATTAGATTATGGCATTCAATATGAATCGATAGCACATCCTATGGACTTCTTGGACAGGAGAACAGGCTGGTTGTTTTTCGATATAGCCCAGTGCAGAAAATACTTGTCAAAAGCGATTGACACAATTGGAAAAAGGCTACCACTAAAAGAGGAGCAGCTCGAGGTTTTTGCTGATGCATCTAGAAAAAGAATCGATACCAATAGTCTGGTCGCCCTAAAGCAAAACAACAAGGAAGTATAGCCTAGACAAAAGATGAAAGCCTCAATATCTAGTGCAATAAATTGAAAGTATATTATCCTAAGTGTGGTCCCCCTTCTCTATAGCGGCATCCGCTAGCTGGGCCCTTTTGTAAAAAATGTAACCATAGAGGAGTCCTGTAAGTAGAGTTGCTATCACAAAGAGGAGGACTATGAGGTTAAGTGTGCCTATGTTTTCTAGCCGATAGACGAGTAAGATAAAGAAGACATTGACCAGGACGAGTACACAAGTAGATTGCATATGGTTTAATCCTGCACGGAGTAAGAGATGGTGGATGTGATTTCTATCGGGATAAAAAGGAGACTTACCCTTGATCATTCTGATAAAGAAGACACGCAGCGTATCATAGATCGGGATCAAGAGGATGCCAGCAGCAACAGCGGGCGGCGACCCAAAAGCGTGCTGATGATCTTGAGGGAGAACTTGGTGCTGCTCGATAAAATTGATGGCCAATATTGCAGAAACAAGCCCCAGAAGTAGGGAACCTGTATCACCCATAAAAATCCTGGCAGGGGTTACATTATAATAGAGAAAAGCCAATACTGATCCCGCTAGAGCAAAAGAAGTTGTGGCTAATTCTACGCGGTCCACAAGAAAAAACCAAGTACCAAAAGTGACCGCCATCAGGACGCCTATGCTACCAGAAAGTCCATTGATCCCATCTATAAGATTAAAAGCATTAATGATGAGAATGATGATCACCATAGACAATAAGACACTGACAATAAGTGGAAGGTTGCCTATACCAAAGAGACCATAGAAACTGGTTATTCTGATATTGCTAAAAAATATAAGAATCCCCGCAGCAAAGAGTTGCCCTGTAAATTTTGTCTTGGGCGCTATGGGGTCGATATCATCTTTGGCACCGATAAGAAAGATGACAATAAAGGCACAAAGTATGTACTGCAAGTCTCCAAAATATATGAAAGGAGTCCACAAGATTATAGCGAATATCGTCCCCGCAAAGATCGCAATGCCTCCTAGTGACGGCGTACTGATGCCGTGAGACCTGCGCTCTCCAGGCAAGTCTACTAGCTGCTTCTTTGTTGCCACACTGATAATAGAAGGTATGGCAAAAAAGGTCATCAAAAATGCGGTTATGAAAGTAAGAACGATATCGTACATCCCTTGTTTGCTTATTCCTTAAAGAGATTATCGAGAAAGCCTTTGCCGATTTGCTCAAATTCCTTAGAGAAGGTCTCCATCAATCGCGGTAAGTCGTCTTTAAATACTTCCTGCAGAGATAACAAGAAACTTAACCCAGATTCTTTTGCAACAGCAACAAGTTCATCTTTTACATATTGATTAAAGGGGTCATCCAATTTGTCCTTGAAGTTGAGATCCGTTTCTCCATCAAATCTGTCTAGGATAAATCGCAGAGAACTCTTCCAAAACTCTTGTCTCTCTTTTAGAGTGAGGTCGTTGCGAAATTTCTTGTAGCAGTCATTGACCAATTGTTTGTATCGTTGCTCATACGCCAGCTTTTCTTCTTCATTGAGATCCACAGAATTTTTCTTGGATTCGAATTCTGTAATGAAGCCATCGAAAGTCTTTAGAAAACCCTCTTTGGTTACACAACCGTCTTGCTTACAACTTGCTAGAATAATGAGACCCCCTAATAGTATAGTGGTTATAATAGACTTCATAATATGCTGTTTTTATGTCTGCCGTCATCGACAAGTTTACATATAAATAATTGTTATAGTTATTGTTTTTAAATTTAAAGTCTTTTTGACCTTCAAATCACAGTTTCAGCTCTAATCGCCAATAGAAATGGATAAGATTCTAGAACAGATAGATAAAGAACGTCTTCCACGCCATGTCGCAGTGATAATGGATGGCAATGGCCGCTGGGCTCAGCTGCACGGTCAACCCCGCATATTTGGGCATAAAAATGGTGTGCGGTCAGTCCGCCAAATCACAGAGGCTTCTGCTGAATTAGGGGTTGAATTTCTTACACTGTATGCTTTTTCGACAGAAAACTGGAGTCGCCCCGCGGACGAGGTCGATGCGTTGATGCACCTGCTTGTAGAAACAGTGAAGGGTGAGCTCGATGTCTTAAATGAGAACTCTATTAGACTTAATGCCATCGGAGACCTAGAAAACCTGCCACCTAAGACCTATCAAGCACTCAGAGAAGGGATAGAAGACACTAAGAGCAATAATAGAATGACACTTACTCTAGCGCTAAATTACAGCTCTAGATGGGAGCTCTCCAATGCCATGCGCCAGATTGCTCACAAGGTATCAGCAGGTACGCTTGGTATGGATCAAATAGATGACGACTGTATCTCTCAGCACCTAACTACAGCACAAATGCCTGATCCTGAGTTACTTATAAGGACAAGCGGGGAGCATAGAGTGAGCAATTTTCTCCTTTGGCAGTTGGCTTACACTGAATTTTACTTTACGGACATATTTTGGCCCGAATTCACTAAAGAAGAGTTCTACAAGGCCATACTGGATTTTCAACTGCGCGAACGCCGTTTTGGTCAAACTTCAGACCAACTCAAGATATAAGGTCTGTTTGACTGATTAAGACCTTAAATTATAGTTAAACAAAGGGTCGAAAAGGCTAATCCAATTAGATTTACAATTCCTAAAGCGGGCACTATTAAAACCTATTTTTGTACCGTTTTTCAAGCACTATTCAATAATACTACATTATGAGGTCTAAGGTTCTGATTCTAATATGCCTGTCTTTATCTTTCTTTATCCAGGCTCAAGAAGACCGTTCTATTATCGATTATACTCAGAAAAATACCTACAACATAGGTGGTGTAGAAGTAGTCGGTGCAGAGACGAGAGATAGAAATGCCATAAAATCTATCACTGGGCTCAGAATAGGAAAGGAAATAAAAATCCCAGGAGATGATATTCCTGGAGCAATCAAAAGTCTGTGGAAGCTACGACTCTTCGAAGATGTACAGATCCTTCAAGACAAAATAGAAGATGGCCTCATCTATCTGACTATCAAGTTGGTCGAGAGACCGACTCTATCTCGATACAGTATTAAGGGAGAAAAAAAGAATCAACATACGCCTATAACGGAGATTATAGATAGAGTAATGGCCAAGGGCTCCATAGTCACGGAAGATCTCAAGGAACTGGCCATTACAAAGATCAAGGAGCATTACAGTGAGAAAGGCTTTTTGGATGCCGAAGTGAAAATTTCTGAAGTAGATGACGAGGTCAAAGCCAACTCTGTAAGATTAATCATCGATGTAGATAAGAAAGAAAGGGTTAAGATTAGTGATATAGTACTCCTAGGGAATAGAAAATTTACAGATGCAAAACTGAAACGAAAGCTCAAGGAGACCAAAGAGATCGGTGCCATCTTTAAAAAGTCGAAGTATGTAGTAGATGATTTCAAAACTGATAAAGACAATATCATCGCCTTCTATAATAAGAATGGTTATCGAGATGCGGTTATCAGTAGCGATAGCATTGTCAGACGGCTTGATGGTAATTTGCAGATATTTCTTACCATTGATGAGGGTGACCAGTATTACTTTAGAAATATTTCTTGGAAAGGTAACTCTAAGTATGAAGAAGATCAGCTGAGGTCTGTCCTCGGTATCAATGCTGGAGATGTATATGATCCAGAGTTGTTAGCCAATAGACTTTCTTTTAGTCAAGATGGTAGAGATATCTCTTCTTTGTATCTCGATGATGGATACCTGTTCTTTAGTGCTGATCCTGTAGAGGTCGCTGTGGATAGCAACTATATCGATATGGAGATGCAGTTATATGAAGGTCCACAAGCGACCATATCTAGCGTCAACATTGCAGGTAATGATAGGACTCACGAGAAAGTAGTCAGAAGAGAGCTTAGAACTAAGCCAGGAAATAAATTTAGTAGATCAGAAATAATTAGATCTCAGAGATCATTGTCTAATCTGGGATATTTCAATCCAGAGACGATGGACATCCAACCTGTACCAAATCAATCAAATGGTACTGTAGACATCAATTATACGCTAGAGGAAAGACCTTCAGATCAGTTAGAACTTTCTGCTGGTTAT
>CALFUU010000043.1 GCA_937929835.1 uncultured Saprospiraceae bacterium
CTTCATTCATCACATAGGCACTATCTAACGAAGGATCTTCGATAGCAAATAACGAGGACGATAGTAGCAATAGGCAGATGGATAACCTAGATAGCATAATGTTCTTTTTTCCCAAGCAGTTGGTCCTGACGTAATGTTCAAAAATCAAACCAAACACATAATTGAATGTCTTCTGGTCTAGTTAGGTAACTGTCATAAATGAAGCCTTATAGGAACGCCGCCGCAAAAATACTCTATAAACCATTTATATAACGACTCAAATCAGCAATATGCCCCATAATTAGGGCTTGTTAGGGAAATTTTAAGAACTGATTTTTTCTTGGGGTTTAAAGCAAAGCGTTGTGGGGGATGAATCAACTTATTGCCGAATTATCTGTGGGAAAAACCACTTTCGACCAACTTTATTTCAGCCACTTACTGAGCTTTTTTTGAGCCTATTTTATATTTGGTCTCCTAGGCTACAATCCATCACGAGCCTTGGAAATCCATATAATGGGCTTATTTTATAACGTGTATAGAGCCCGCCTTCATAATGATGTTGCCAGATGTATCCATTATTTCTAGTACATAAGTAAAGACTTGGGCGCTTTCATCAACTTGTTTGAACTGACCATCCCAACCAGAAAACTGGTCGTTAATGGGTAAGTCTTCGGCTTCGAAGATTTTGTCTCCCCATCTATTATAGATCAACATCGATTTTACATAATCTATAGATTCATTTCCGAAGGCATTGAAATAGTCGTTATGACCGTCTCCATCAGGAGAAATAATATTGGGCAAGTATATTTCAGGTTCCGGTTGTATGTCGATACTCACTGTGCAAAAGTCTTCGTTGCCACAAATATCTATAGCAGATACCTCTACCGAGATGGTAAATGCTGATTCACATTCAGTGCTTACTTCTGGAATGTCTCCTATCTCAATATCATAAGTATTATCAGCGACAACAGCTACTTGAGCTAGGTGCGCTTCTATAGCTCTATCGAAATCTCCTTGAGAACAAGTCAGAATAATACTCTCGGGACAAGTGATGGCGATAGATCCTTCGTTACTCAAGATTAAGCGGCTATCGCAAGTAGAGACCAATCCACAAGCATCCTCGGCCGTGAATGTAACCAACTGTTCTTCACCACAAATCACAGCATCTAAGTCCAAATCAAAATCATCAGACAGGGAAAATTCGCTGCAATCCGAGGCAACAGCTTCAGATAACCAAGAATTGACTAAGCCACTCGCTGGACCACTAAGTAAGTCTATCTCCAGATTGTCAGGACAAGAAAGTACTGGAGGTGTCGTATCAGAAATGCTCAGCGTTGTCGTACAACTTGCAGCTTCACCACAGAAGCTTTCTGCCGTGTAAGTTACGTCCATAGACGGGCTGCAGCCTATCATATCTCCTAAGCCTGGGTAGTCATTTGTCGGAAGGCCAGTTGTGTTGGTGGCTTCAATTTGATCTAACCATTGGCTTATAATTTCTTCTGTTGCCTCTCCACATTCTAAGGTCAGAGGAGCAGGGCAGCTGAGTTCTGCTGCATCATTTATTACCGTCAGTTGTGTTGTACAGCTAGCTCTATTGTCACAGAGATCTACGACGTCAAAGGTTACTTGTAGGACCTCGCTGGCGTCACACAAATCAGTTGGTAAGGTGAAGTTGTTGACGACCATAAGATCATCAGCACAATTATCACTTGCACTGTAATCCAATAACCAAGCGTCAATTTGCTCAGTAGCAGTAGGGTCTGAGGCTATAACTTCTAAGTCGTCAGGACAGTTTATTTCTGGGTTTTCTGTATCTACGATAGTCAGGATTCTAAGACATTCTAATTCTCTGTCACATTCATCCGTTATAGAAAACAGAATACCTAAGTCTTCGTTACAATTTAGATCAGCTAATATCGTAGGATCAGCCAGATCAATCTTAATATCTAAGTCATTGCCGTCTCCATCGATAGCAGAAAAGTCCTCTATCCAGTCATTGAAACTTTGAAGTCTATCTTCATTACATGATATGATAAGGTCATCACCACAATTAAGTTCTGGAGCGGGTAGGCCAGAAATAGAAATGGATGCAGTACAAGTAGACCTATTGTCACAAGCATCTATAGCATCAAAGGTGACATCTATTTCGAGACTCTGAGCACACTCAATAGTTAGACTATTAGGAGAGTAATCATGAGTCGATGTGATCTCGTTACAGTCATCCGTAAGCGCAACTGTCTCCAACCAATCTTCAATTTTAGTTTCTATAAGCGGGTCTGATGGGTCCAGTTCTAGAGTAGCGGGACAATCAATAGTCGGTGCACCATTGTCTTCCATTATAAATGAGGCCGTGCTCCTAAGTTCGTTTTGACAAGCATCAGTAACTATAAAAGTTACTTCTACTAACTCGTCGCAGCTTGTCGGCGGTAGAGGGAGTTCTGGTTCTGTACTGTAGACATAAGGATCAGAACATCCGTCTAACAGCAGATGGCCATTGCTATCTAGCCAATCTTGAAACTGTGACTCTAGAGATGCGCCACATTCTGCAACGATACTCTCTGCTTCATTTGATATTATTGGAGCTGTCGATATGAGAACTCGGATTTCTTGGCGACAATCATATGAAAAGAAATCGTCAGAAACGGAATAGACTCTCTCGATAATCAGAGCATCAGTACAGGCAGAAGGTGCTGTCTCTGTCTCTACGACCCCTATAATGAGACCTGGACAGAAATCAGGTCTAAGATCTATACCTAGTAAGTTAAGTTGTGTCACCAGCTCTGCTTCAGGTGTTTCCTGATGTATCAGAATAGAATCTAGGGCTGGTATATCTGAGGGACAATCTACTTCTACAAGCGGGATATTACAGTCAACATTTAGCTCACAACAAGGCTCTACAGTAACTGTACCTATGATAGAGCAACCAAGTCTATCTGTGACTGTCACAGAGTAGAGGCCTGGTGGTATATTCTCAAGAGTTTCTTGGTTGCTAGTTCCATTGGGTCCTTCCCAATTATATAGATATCCAGGTGTACCATTCTTTACTGTCGGTACGATAACTGATAAGTTTCTTCCCGGTACACAGTCGACCATTAGCTCGACTTCTGGATCTGGGGCATCTGAAATCTGTGCGGTAAAGATATCGGAGCATCCTAAAACATCTCTAACTAGAACTAAGTAGTCATTGTCAGGAAGTCCACCAAAAAAATTAGATGATTGCCAAGTTGCACCTCCGTCGATGGAGTACTCTAGGCCGGCTGTCGATCCCGATACATGCACTGTCAAGGTTCCGTTCGAGAGGTCACAGGTTTCTTGAACCTGACTGACACTATCTATTCTGATGGCAGCCTCGTCAGAGCCGTTGGCACTCAATACAGAAACAGAGAGCATTATCAGAAGTAAGGACCACAATGATTCCTTCATTTTTAAATTCTAGGTGTTTAAAGCTTGAACAGTTTCAACAGTAAGAGTGACATCTGTCAGTGGCTATGACCCCTATGTCAGAATTCGATGTAGATGCTGAAATGGCTACATCTGGGGTAAAAACCCAAGTAATGACAACTAACTTGCATTTTACCTAGGCACAAAATTTTGTAACAGCTAGCGAGACTGCTCTTTGACTTCTTTGTTTTGGTTATATATTAGCCCTTAGTTAATAGCCCTATGAGTTTTGTAGTATCAGCAAGGAAGTATAGACCCACCAATTTTGACGAACTTATAGGTCAAGACCACATCGCTACGACCCTCAAGAACGCTTTGAGAAACGGCCAGTTGGCCCATGCTTTTTTATTTTCTGGGCCGAGAGGAGTGGGAAAGACAACTTCGGCAAGGATCTTGGCTAAAGTGCTCAACTGCGAAAACAAGGTAGATCAAGTGCACGCCTGCGGCAATTGTTCTGCTTGCAAAGCTTTTAGTGACAATGCCTCCTTCAATATATTTGAGTTGGATGCGGCATCTAATAATAGTGTCGAGCATATCAGGGCACTCAACGATCAAGTCAGATTCCAGCCACAGCAGGGTTCTTATAAGATATACATCATCGATGAGGTCCATATGCTGACCCAAGCGGCCTTCAATGCCTTTCTCAAGACCTTGGAGGAGCCACCACCTTACGCCAAATTTATTTTGGCTACTACAGAAAAGCATAAGATCATCCCGACGATACTTTCTAGATGTCAAATTTTTGATTTCAGAAGAATACAAGTCAAGGATATAGTAGTACAGCTGCAAGCAATAGCTAAGAAAGAAAATCGGCAAATTGATGATGAAGCTTTGCACTTAGTAGCGCAAAAAGCCGATGGCGCTATGAGAGATGCTTTATCGATCTATGATAAAGTCACGAGTAGCACCGTAGGCGATATTGATTATAAGTCCGTTGCTGAGAATCTCAATGTCTTAGATCATGATTATTATTTTCAGATAGTAGATGCCGCCATCAAGGAAGACCTCAGCAGCCTGATGGTCACAGTAGATGACATTTTCAAGAAAGGCTTTGAGGCAGAGCAGTTTATACTTGGGTTGATGCAGCATCTGAGGCAGTTGCTTTTTGTAAAGGATGTCCAGACAGCTGCACTGTTGGAGATCGGAGCTGCGCTCAAGAAGAGATTTGAAGACCAAGCACAACTGGCGACCTCTTCGTTTCTGATGACTTCCTTGGTGATCCTAGAGCGCACAGATATGGACCTTATCAGGTCTCAGAACAAGCGATTGTCTGTAGAGATTGCACTAAGTAAGATGGCCTATATGAATAGAGCCGTCGAAAAAAAAAAGCTGAGTCGGTCGGAAACTAGCCCTATCCAACCCTCAAGTCCACAGATGAAGCCCACAGCGGACTCGGCCACTACCGCCAAGTCGACTCAACCAGTAAAATCAGACAAGCCATCTGTAGTCTCTTCTGGCCCAGAAACAGCAACAGCAACAGCTACATCAGGCAGCACAGCTCCAGAGCCCCAAGAGCAATCGGACAAGTCTGAGACGGCGGCGGCATCTGCTGTTCCACCACAGAAATCTCCTACACTTTCGCCAGCAAAATCAAAAAATAGTCTTAGGCTAACACCAAAATTAAATACCAACATAGAGGATATAGTCGCAGGCATCCACAAAAGGGAAGCCGAACTAGAGGCCGTTAATATCGCTTTTGATGTAGATACTATAAGAGGTGTTCTCAATAAATGGAAGGAAGCGACAACCTCTCCTTCGTTTAGGTCCGCCTTAGATACGTGCAAAATAGTGCTGAAAGACAATAAGGTTCAAGTGTTGACACCCTCGGATATATACAAGGACTTGATCAAGCAAGAGATGAAGATGGTCGAAGAAATATATGCAATGTATCCGAAGTTGGACTTGGTTTTTGAGTTTAAAGTTGATAAAAGTGCCTTCCCCGACTATGAACCCCCAAAAAAAGTCCGTCTGTTCTCAACAATCGAGAAGTATGATAAGTTTAAGAGTCAGAATCCAAATTTTGAAAAACTGGTACAAGAGTTCAAATTAAAACCACTCTCTTGATACCTATTATCTTAA
>CALFUU010000044.1 GCA_937929835.1 uncultured Saprospiraceae bacterium
TGCACACATCTTACTCATAACTATACATCTGCATCGCATCATTGTTATTGGCGATAAGCAACATTTTCTTGCTGCCACCTTTCAATGTACTCACTGCACGTACGTCCTTATCTGCAGATATGCCAGTATCCTTTGTAGACTTGACAAGGATATCATCTCCGATAAAGCTAAGCAAGACACCCTTTCCAGCATCGCTTCTCGTTGTCTCCACCTCCCGCTGATACATATTGCCAGCAAGAAAGGCATCTACTTTCCCATCTCCATCAAAGTCATCAACAGCTATACCATAGATAGGTGACATCTGCGCTTGCATAGGCAAAGGGATGGCGGTAAATTTTCCACCTACATTTCTAAATAGTGTATTAGAAAAAGTTTGTGCTTCGTGGACTACAGTAGATGGTGCTATACGATCTTCGAGTACCTGGTCAATTGTAGCAAGTCCAAACTGCTTATATGTCGGAAACTTTTCACTAACAAATGGCATCTGCTCTGTAGAACATTGCTTCCCTCTGACAGGATAACATTGCCCATCTTCGTAGTAACCAAGGTAGACGTCGTTAGTCCCATTTTTATCAAAGTCATCTACATATACTTTGAACGGCTCCGATGCTGAAGCTTTATACTTGATATTATGACCTAGATTTCCCGCCAAGATATCTTGGTCACCATCACCATCAATATCGGCTAGCTCTATAGTATTCCACCACCCTTTTGTGTTTTCCAATCCTAGTGATGCAGTAATTTCGATCAACTCCTTGCCAAGCGAAAAAGCCCTAATGGCCATCCACTCTCCAGCCAAGATCAATTCCGGCTTATTATCTCCATTAACATCCTCTAGCTCTGCTGATGTAACCATGCCTATATCCGTAAACTCCTTTGCAATGGTCTTTGTGACATCAATAAACTTTCCCTTATCATTTCTAAGCAATTGGCTAGACGTGGGTTTGCCATAATGGCCCGGAACTTGACGACCACCTATAAACAGGTCCTTATCTCCATCTCCATCGTAATCAAGAGGTAACACCACAGAAGAGCTCAACTGCTCTCCAGGAAGTTTCTGTTCTTGGAAGCTAGACCCTTGATTTATATAAAGTCTATTAGTATAATTTTGATGCCCTATCGGAAATTCACTTCCTCCACTGGACACAACTAAGTCTAGATCACCATCTCCATCGGCATCAAAAGTAGCAGCACCGCCATCTTCATAAGCAGACCCACTTATAGACGGACCTGGCTCGAGGACACCATTATTGTTGATATAAAGACTAGACGCCGAGCCGGTAGAACCGCCGACAAACAAGTCTTCTGTTCCGTCTCCATTAAAATCTCCTTTGGTCAATACTGGTCCAAGGGTCGATGTACGATATGGAAGTAACACTTGTTTTTCGTAATCGTCAAATTCATTTTCAGTATGTACGATGGTGCTACTTTCTAAAGGGGTAAATATTCCGTCAGATTCTAGCCCACGCTTGGTTACACTAGTAGCGTCCGCATAATTCAATCTCAAGGTTTGATTGACCTCTACATTCTGGACAACATTCATTTTGTTATCAAACCACTTTACTCTAATCTCCTTAACTACATTATCTAGGCCTAGACCAAAATGCGCTACCCTCTCCGATGTAGACATATAACCTCTATAAGGCGTATATTCATATATTTGAATGCCTGATTCTGATATGATTTCTATGGTTGCATTTGTTCCTGCAAGATTATTACCTGGCCCACCTAACTTGATGTTAATGTAATTATTAAGCCCATTCTCTATCGCTGAGTTCTTATAGATTTGGGCAGGCATACTCATATTATTGATCACCAAATCAAGATCACCATCTCGATCAAAATCCGCATAGGCTGCTCCTTGAGACCAGGTCCTTTTTTCAAAACCCCAATTCGAGTTCATCTTCTCAAAACCCAGTTCGCCATTGTTCTTAAAGACGTAATTTGCAATCTTGACACTGGGCGCTTTATTGACTATTTCCATAGGGTTAACAAATAACTGCCCGCCCTTAGCTTGAGCTTCTTTGAGCTTGCCTTTCATAAACTCTTTTCGCCATTTCTCATAATCCTTATTACGCATTTCTCGCATAAAGCCATTGGTGACAAAAAGGTCTTTGTAACCATCTTGATCAAAATCTACAAAGAGAGGTGTCCAGCTCCAATCCGTATTTGAGACACCTGACATCTGGGCAATTTCACTAAAAGAACCATCTCCGTTATTGAGTTGGAGGGAATTGAACATATATTGATAGTGATAACCAGCTTGAGCTAGCGCATAGAAGCGATCTGGATTCATTCCACTCATATTCGTTTTCTGTCGGAAATTATCTTCCGCAACCATATCCGCTATATAAATATCTAGATGACCATCATTATTGATGTCTGCAACATCTGCGCCCATACTGAAATTACTCATATGCTTAAGCACCGAATGGGAAACATTGGTGAAGGTTCCATTGCCATTATTTCTATAAAAGAAATCGGCCTCGTCATAATCACAAGCCACATATAGATCAGGCCACCCATCCTTATTGTAATCTATAGTGGTTGCACTGAGGCTATAACTGTAATTGGTGATTCCACTTTGCTGAGTGACATCAGCAAAGCGACCTCCGTCATTTCTATATAACTTATCTGTAAACTGGTAATTGATCTTTTTCTTTAATTGCTCCTTTTGCTGAAGAGAATTAGGCGGTTGATTAGCAATATAGAGATCTAAATCTCCATCCCTGTCATAATCAAAAAAATTGGCCATTATAGAGTACCCTGTATCCGCTATGCCTAGTGCTTTAGCTTTGTCCGTAAAAGTGCCATCTCCATTATTGATATAAAATACATTGGCCCTCCTGTCAGGGTTGTCGTATAGAAACTTACAGACATAAATATCATCATACCCATCGTTATTGATATCGACTACGGCCACACCAGTGGACCAATTGAGTGCTTTGATGCCACTCTTAGTAGTCACATCTTCAAACTTAAAGTCGCCCTTATTGATGTACAACTTATCACTACCCATATTTGAGGCGAAATAAACGTCTGGCAGATCGTCATTATTCGCATCTAATATAGCCACACCTGCACCTTGCAGCATCCCATCAAAAGTGAGTGAGTTTAGTGTCTGATTTTCAGAGATTTGGTTGTTAAAATTAATACCTGACTGGGTAGGATCAATTTCATCAAAAATCTTAATCTGGCTACTATTTTTTGCCTCTGTAATAATAGATTTAGGAGAGGATACATTCTCAGAACACCCTAGGATAACCATAATAGAAAAGCTCAAAATGGCAAAACAGATATTTCTCATTGCGTCGGTTTTGTCCTTGCAATATAGCTTGATATTCCCAATTTTTTAATCTAGACCAAGACCTATCTAGACTGCTGAGGCTCTTTCCTTGGGGAGTTGAATATTAAGTGATTGAGGTACTATTTTAAAGTGTAACATTTCATCGAAGGTGTGGCTCTCTCCGTCTATATGGTAGTAATAAGGAGCATCTAGTTTAATTTTCGCCTCTTTACATCTCTTCACTTCTACCAGAGCGCTCTTGTATATGGATTTATTGAGCATTCTCCAAGAGGAAAGTAGGCTTCTGAGTAGCGGCGCATCTTTAATAAGGACAATATCTAAGAGGCCATCAGTCAGCTTTGCGCCTGGTGCGATGTTGAAATTATAGCCATACATAGCGGCATTGGCGATCGCAATAAGCCTATACTTACCTGCTATAACCTCATCATCCAACTGAAGCTGATACTGCATTGCCTCGTATTGTAATAATTCCTTTCTCACCATTTGCGCATACATCCCAAAGCCACGCTTAGTGCCCCCGTGCTCAGCTTTATAGGCTACCAGAGCATCAAAACCCACACCAGCAAGATTGAGAAAATACGTCCCATTGACTGTACAGGTATCAATACATAGTTGGGTACTGTCATTGATCTTGTGAATCGCCTTTTGGGCATCTCTACCCATACCTATGTGCATAGCGAAACCATTTCCTGATCCCGCTGGAATAATAGCCAATGCGGACTTGGAATGTACAAGCGGCTCTGACACTTCGTTCACAGTGCCATCCCCACCACAAGCAACGACTATATCTATTTTCTTAGCTACAGCTTGCTGTGCCAACTGTGTAGCGTGGCCTCGAGCTTCTGTCAAAGCATATGAATAATCATACCTTCTATGATCAAGGTTGTATTCTATTAGGTTAGCCAGATCTTCATTTCTCTTAATTCCAGATACTGGATTAATGATGAAGTGTATACTTTGCTTTTTTTCCATTACCTATTGTCAATCTTGTTGACAACACAAAGGTATCAGTTACTCACCTTTATTACAGTCTCCACATAGAGATCTTCTAATTGCTCATCTACGATCTTAAACAAATAGACGCCTGCCGCCAGATCACCTAATTGTAAGGTGAAGAAATTTTGATTGATCGGCATAATATCGTCTAGAACTATCTGCCCTACGCGATCATATAACAGCAATCTAACTGGGGCATCTGTGGCATAATGAATTTCTACATCTTGAGTAAATGGATTAGGAAAAAACTTAGACTCTACGTAGAGATCAAAGCCGCTACAGTCTTCATCTACCCCATTATCTGCAATATCATTTCCAATTGGGTTGATCTGCGCATTAGTATCATCGCAATCCGCGTCATTATCTATAAAGCCCAGTGGATTATAAGTTATACAGGTATCTACAAAGACCTCCGCATTGCCATATCCATCCTCATCAGAATCTCTATAATATCTTATAGTGGGTAAGCCATCATCTGCTCTTCCTGTACAATCGTTATCTATGGCATCACAAACCTCTAATGCATCCGGATGAATATTTGGATTATTGTCATCACAGTCCAAAGCATTAATTGCATATCCCATAATCACGGTCGCCTGACAAGTATCATATGGCATATTCGCATCACCAAACCCATCGTTATCAAAGTCCAAGTAGTAGGTGTACAAGAATAAATCTTCATCAATAAGGCCAGAACAGTTATTGTCGATACCATCACAGATTTCAGTTTGAGCAGAATTGATGGATGCATTCTCATCATCACAGTCAGTGAAATCTCTTACATAGCCTAGAATGGGATTAACTCTACAAGTATCTACTGGACTAAGCGGATCTCCATATCCATCGCCGTCTATATCTCTATAGTAAGTATACAATTGCAAACCTTCATCTACTTCACCTGAGCAATTGTTATCTCGACCATCACATACTTCAGTCCCTGCTGGATTGATACTAGGATCAGAATCATCACAGTCTATGTAGCTATAATAGCCATCGTTATCATTATCAAAAAAGAAGATTGTCTCTGCCAACTCTACCACATCTCCTGCAATCTCCTGCCCTATAATCCTACCTGGTATATCATCAGCTGGCGGGTGAATACCGCCCCATATTCTGGATAAACTAGTCTGGTCAGAAGCATCTCTATAAGTGGCCCACTGTAAAGTTACGTCTACACTGGGACCTCTTTCAAAAACGAGGAACTCATCAGAATCAGCCTTAAACTCTGCCATACCCCCTGGAAAGAACGGGTCACCAGTTATATAAGTCAAAACCTCCGCTGCGGCTCTGGAAAATGTGGAATGACCAGAGATAAAACCTGCGAATGGAGGTGTAACAAAAGAAGGTCGTTGGTATGGCCACCAGTCTTGCGCCAATATCCAGCCGACACCTGCTACATCCACATTGGGGTCAACAATAAAATCTGGTCCGCGCCAAGTGTATAATTTAATTTTTCCAAGATTCTCTCCGTTGGTACCAGCAAGTGGATCTCCAACAGAAACAATTTCTATATAATCATCGATTAGCGGAATACCTGCAGGATGATAATTGGGGAAGTTTTCATTTGTAGATTGGCCTCTCGCTGCCATAGCTCTGATTGCAGATACAGGTCTAAGATAATCATACCAGCCCTTGATACCCCAAGCCGTAACAGCACAATCATGCATTGCTGATCCCATCATAAAGTAAGACTTAACATCCCACTCAAGTGGGGATAACTCATCCGTCAGACCTCTATAACTTCTTACAAACTCTGGATGATCAGATACATAATTTAAGATGCTAAACCAGTGACCAGGAGGCGTTTCTGAGTCTGGACCATCCGCCCAAAACTCTGCCAATACTCTAGCGTAATCTGCTCTGGGCACTATGTTAGGTGCATAAGGTTGTCCTGTCTTGGGATTGACATCGTGTCCTAGGCTTGGGTCACCGCCATCGATCAAGTCATAGAAGTCTCTGTACTCAGCTATGCTGTTAGGCAACTCTGGGATATTCCCTATAGAGCCTGGCGATATATCCCAGATCACTCCGTCATTGGGATCCAAATGACTGCCCCACACAGATACTAGCGCAAATCCCCACAGGAATTCTTCTGACATGGCCGTCTTCTCTTCTAAATCTACATAAGGAGGAGCTCCTGGGTCATGAAAGACATTGTAGTCGAAATTATCTCTATTATAAACTGTCAGATCTGCATCATCTAGAGCAAAAGGGGTTACTGCACCCCACTCTGGACTTAGAAATTCTGGTGTATTAAATGGAATAGGATTCCCTGCTTGATCGATAAATACATCTAGTGTCAATGGCTGCCATCTATTGGGGTCATCCATAACTACATCGTCATCAGATAACATCACCAAAGGTGCATTAACTGGACTGTAGGCTCGGTTAGTATAATCATTGACTTCATTGGCGTTATCCTGAGCTCCAAAAGCCAATATTTGATTGGCTACATATACTCCCAAGGCCGCAGGATTAGCATTACTATAGTCTTCTGAGGTATAATTAGTATCGAGACCTTGTTCCCTCATAAAGTCTCTAAGACTTTCTCTGATGACAAAATTTCTGGCTGCACCCTCAAATCTAGAATCCATCAATGTATACATCCCATAACTTATTGCTATCCTAAGCACTTCATCCTTATCTTGAGTATAGGTGGGTAGCACATCAAAAGGACATTCAAATCCTCGGACTGTCTTCCCCATCAAGTAGGTGTTAGCCTGGTCATCATTGACAAGTGCCCATAAATCATACATCAAAATACTACTGTGCCATAGGTTTCTAGCGTGTACAGTAGGCCGCGCAAAGTCATTTCTTATACCATTGAGTAATTGCTCACTCCACTCTCGAGCGATAGAGTGTTCCTGACTGATAACTAAGCCAGAACTTAATAAGCCAGCGATAAGCAATCCAATTTTCAAAAGTCTCATAATTGAAAATATTTAGATGAATTCGAATATATTAGAATATAAAAGTATATATAAAGAAGGCCTTAATGTGTAATTCTTTAACTAAAATTTGAAATATAATTTGTCCGCAAACTTGCATTATATCGATTTTAGTCTTATTGATATTTTAACGTGCTTAACCTAGGTATTTGTGAACCCCTCAGCCCTTTAATTGTTAGTCCATATATCAAATAACAAATTATGGAAAGAAAAGACTTAACAGATATAGAGCAACTAGGAGATATTGCCCACAACTCGGATAAGACAACAGTAATTTTTAAGCATAGTGTTGCTTGTCCCATTAGTTCTATGATGCTCAAGAGATTCGAAAACGGTCTATCGGAAATAGATACATCCAATATCGATTACTATTTTTTAGACATCTTTTGCTACAGACATATTTCTAATGAAATAGAAAAGAAATTCAACGTCAGACACGAGTCCCCACAGTTGCTTGTTATCAATAATGGGCAAGTCAATACACACGCATCTCACTCAGATATTGCAGCAGAGATGGTCGTGGCTTAAGTGGTCACACGATACAAAATAGAAAAAGGGCTTGAATTTAACTTCATGCCCTTTTTCTATTTACTCTAGTAAGGAATCCTATTCGCCTCCTTTACGCTTTATTGTTTTACGACTGGCTGGTCTCGTCGTATTTGTAGGTCGCTGAGTGTTGGTATTGGTGTTTGTATTAGTATTGCTATTTGTGTTTGTATTCCTAGAGTCTGTTGTTGTTCTTGTATTATTATCGGTTGACCTAGAATCATTACCCGCAGGCACTGTAGCTTGTTGCTTGGTGTAGGTACTAGAGAAGGTCTTCAATAACATACCTGCCTCCACTCTATCACCTAACTCCATACCATTGACGATGGCCAGCTCCTCTAGGTCTACATTGGATGCGCCTAATGAAGCCAATGCTTGAGACAGTGTGGCCCCATTCTTCACCGATTGGACTTTGATTCTGATAGGTTCTACGTTGAGTCTTGACGTTTCCGTTAGATTTTCGAATCCTGTTGCAGTCCTTCTAAAAGAGTCTAGATAATTATTAAAATCAGCCTGAGCTGAGACACCATGGAAGATGTAGATCTTGTTATCCTTCTCTATAAAATAGCTGACAATACGTGTAGTGGGCGCCGCTTGCCCTCCTTGCTGTGCTTGATCTGGAACTTGATCTGAAACTACCACCAAGGCACTGTACCCATTGACTGTTGTCCTTTGCTGTTCTACAACTGTTAGATTAAACTGTTGTACTGCCGCCTGGGCAGCTGCATCGAGTGTTCTCTCTGGTGACAGGGTGAATATCATTAAGGCTTTGCCATCCTCAGGAGCCATCTGCACTTGCTGAGGGCTATTTACGAGCTGCCAGTTATAAGGAACAGGGAAAGCAAACCTTAGTTCAGGATGAAAGAAATAACCATCTTCCGCATATCCCTGCCTCGGATCCTCACCGTAGACAAGGCCATCTATTCTTCTTAGATATTCGTTTCTATTGACTTTAAGATTTCTTAGCCCCAGCTCACTCTGTATCTCATCTGACATCTGGTGTACCTTAGCATATCGGTTAACCGGATTAGGGTGAGTTGACAAGAAATCTGGTATACTCTGGCCTGCCCGAGCTGATAATCTGTTAAGCGTCTGAAAGAAGTCTGCCATTTCATGAGAGTCGTATCCAATAAGACTACTGTATCTAACACCGAGCTCGTCAGATTGACTTTCTTGATCCCTTCCAAATTTCAAAAATAAGAGACCGAGCCCTTGACCAGCTTCATTTGCAAATACTCTAAACTTCTCTGACGCAATAACACCTACCATAAATCCTAACTGTCCTAGCGTCTGCCGAGTCTGTTGTCTAGCGCTGTGTCTTGCTGTTATATGACCGATTTCGTGTCCTAGTACGCCAGCAAATTCCGCTTCATTGTTAAAGTGTGCCATAATACCCCTCGTAAAGTAAACATAGCCCCCTGGCACGGCAAAGGCATTGACAACTGGGCTATCTAGGAGTCTGAAGTTGTATTCTTGATCGGGAAGATGTGAGATTTTACCCATTGCTTTACCTTTTTGATTGATAAAGCTTTGCAGCTTGGCATCATCATACATCCCATAAGAAGCTTGTATACTGGGGTCAGCTTGATCTCCCGCTTGCTGTTCTTGAGCTGAAGACATTAAGGAAAGCTCCTTTTTTCCAGTTACTGGATTTCGCGAACAAGCGTAAAAAATAAAGGTGGAAGCCAACAAGGCTAATCCGAAATAAATAATACGTTTCATAGAATGAACAATAATGGATTCAATAATCTTAATAATTGCAAATAGTTAGAGCTTTTGGGACGTTCTTATTCCATCAAGAACAGATATGGGAATATAGTTTCATTAATAAGCTATATTTATCCTAATTAATGATAAAGTTAAACCTTAAAACAAAGATTCCATCGTTTTTCACCTTGCTTAACCTCTTGTGTGGATTCACGGCTATTATTGTGGCCGACCTACACATAAGTACGATGTTATTATTGTTGGGTATGTTTTTCGACGTCATCGATGGACTTGTCGCTAGACTACTTAAGGTCCAAAGTCAATTTGGCAAGGAATTAGACTCTCTGGCGGACTTAGTAAGTTTCGGTGTTGCGCCCGCCTATTTATATACCCTCATCTCACCAGTTGACCATTGGGCGATGTATATTCCTTCCTTCTTTATTCTTACAGGAAGTGCTATCCGCTTGGCCATCTTTAATCTAAGACCACCTACGAAATACTTTTTAGGTTTACCAACCCCAGCCAGTACCTTCTTTTTAGCTGGTTTGTTTATAGGTGTCAAATTTGATAGTGAGATAATGAATGCTCTCATAGATTACCCCTCTATCTATGCATTAATACCATTTTTATTGATGATGCTTAATTTGAGCAAACTCAAAATGTTCTCATTTAAGCAAATGGGATCTAATCTCAACTTCAACATTTTCATTCTAGTCTGTATTTTGACCTTTGCTTGCCTTACTTTTGTCAACTATAAGCTGTCGATGCCTATTGGTGTTATTATTTACGTCATACTATCAGTAGCTTACAGCATAAAAGTAAAAGAGGATAAGGATACCAAATGGCAATAATAATTACTGATGAATGCATTAACTGCGGCGCTTGCGAGCCTGAGTGCCCTAATAATGCCATATATGAAGGTGGCGTCGAATGGGCTATTGCAGATGGTACAACCTTAACTGGAGACTACCTTCTAGAGAATGGCAAAAAAGTCGATGCTGCTGCCGCACAGGAACCTATCGAAGATGATTACTACTACATATCTCCCGATAAGTGCACCGAGTGTCAAGGTTTTCATGAAGAGCCGCAATGCGCAGCCGTGTGTCCCGTAGACTGTTGTGTTCCGGACGAAGATCGCGTCGAAACGATAGAGCAGCTCCTCGCTAAAAAGGAAAGACTGCACCTCTAAAAACAAGTTAGGCTTGCACACAGGCAAGCCAATACTCTTCTTACTAAGAATCCATAAGAGATCAGGAGTTAACTAAGAAATGAATCTCTAGTTATATCCCTAACCAAGTCTCGTACTCCTCATTCTTGAGGAATCTCATTGTTGGTTCAGTATTCTTCTTAGGGGATTTTTTGAAGAACCTCTGAAACAAGGTTAAAAAATAGGTCATAGGTACTTTTTTATAATTTGCTTTATACTCATTTAGACGTCCGAAACTTCGAAAAGGTTGGCTCTGGATTAGATATTTAACAATTAGACAACTGTTTTACCTTTTTTGTGCTTCGGAATGCAAATTTATCACATCTAGAGACCTGTCACAAGTCATATATGCTCTTTTCAATATGCATAAAGTGTTAAATCTGTGGCATCTGTATCAAAATAGTGTTGATTCAAACTTTTCTCTAAAAGTTCATATGAGATAATCTTCTAATAAATAACTGCTATTTTAGCATTCATAATGAATAGAATAATACTTGCATTTGGTATAGGTATCTTGGGCATATTGATCTCTTGCCGAAACCAAGGCTCAACAGGAACTCCTCAAGTCGAAACTAATTCCAAGCTGGTCAATCTCAGCGAAGCAAAAAAAATGTTGGCGGCAGGTGAGGTTATCGCACTGGATGTTAGAACGCCAGAAGAAATAAGTGAAGGGAAAATCCAAGGTGCTCTCGAAATAGATTATAAGGCTAATAACTTCAAGGAAAAAATAGAGAAACTAGATAAATCAGCGACTTACTTGGTTTATTGCCGTTCAGGAGGAAGAAGTGCCAAGTGCACCAAATTGATGAAAAAATTAGGATTCAAGCAAACCTATGATCTAGACGGTGGATACACAGCTTGGTCCTCAGAAAAGTAAAACAATCACAGAAAAATTATTGATATGAAAAATACATTATTACTTCTAGTTGCTGTGTTCTGCACTATGCAACAACTATCAGCTCAAAAAATGGATTTTTGGCTAGATGCAGGTCTAAAAGTGCAAACAGGTTTTACCGCCTTATACAATGCCAATGCCACAGAAGGTGGAGAATGGGATAATACTATAGCTACAGGGACTAAGTATGGTGCCAAGCTCGGAGTAAATTTTAATTATGTCGGTGTGTCATTTGACATTATGACTGGGAAGACAAGAGGCACATTTCAAGATATAGGCACGACAACTGGTCCAGATAGAGAGATCACTGTAAATGCAACAGATTTGTATGTGCTCTTTAGAAGTGCAAGAAACAAAGGCTACTTTGAACTAGGTCCACGTTACTCATTCATAGGAGATATTAGAGACAACGATGATACACCAAACTTAAATGACCTATACGAGTCTAATAATCTTGGAGGAGTACTGGGCTTTGGTACTTATATTTTAGGGCCTGAAGATGGAAGATTTAGTGGGATATTCGGATTAAGATTTGAGTATGGTTTCCAAGATCTGACCAATGACGCTGGAAAAGTCCTAGAGACAAGACAACCCGTCAATTATTCAGGTGATTCAGCGCCAACCAATCCTATTTTTGCTGGGATAGTCTTCGAACTTAATTGGGGAATCGGTGGAGTCGGACAAGCGCGATGTGGAGAAAGATCTAAGTTTATTTGGTTCTAAGAACTACTAGAAATACCAAAATTGAAAATAGGCTGCCCCATCGTATGAGGCAACCTATTTTTTGTATATAACACCCTTACTTATAAGACAATAATTAATCATATGTCCCCTATACATATACGCATTTTTTCTCATATAAAATTTTTTAGTTCTATAACAAGCACATTATCAGCAAGATAACAAGTCGAGAATAATTAAACTAACTAGAATGGTTGATGTTTAATCTATATGAAGACTTATAAATTATATAGAGAACAGTATTTAGATGGTGATATGGATACTGTATGGGATTTTTTCTCTTCGCCAGAAAACTTGGACATCCTCACTCCAGAGAATATGGGTTTTGAGATAAAGACACCAAAGCCCCTACCTAAAATGTACAAGGGTCAAATCATAGAATACACTGTAAGACCAGTACTCAATCTGCCTATATTTTGGAGAACAGAGATCACGGAAGTAGAAGACAATAAGTCTTTCATAGATGAGCAACGAAAAGGCCCTTACAAGCTGTGGCGTCATCAACACATATTTGAGG
Organism: uncultured Saprospiraceae bacterium; assembly: GCA_937929835.1. Lineage (GTDB taxonomy): Bacteria > Bacteroidota > Bacteroidia > Chitinophagales > Saprospiraceae > RFSX01. The sequence continues at coordinate 12,865 of CALFUU010000044.1, forward strand.
AAACGAGTCGTGGCATCAAGATGATAGATGACCTAGAGTATGCCTTACCTATGGGACCTGTGGGCAGCCTTGTACACAAAATATATGTCAAGAATAGACTAAAGGAGATTTTTGACTACAGATATGAGCAAGTGGACAAAATCTTCAACAAATCAGAAGGACTTAATAATAGCAGTAAAGCTAGCGGCATCCAGAGAAGCTCCCCCTACCAAACCCCCATCAACGTCAGCTCTTGAGAATAAGTCCTGAGCATTAGCAGGCTTGACACTACCCCCATACAATATTGGCAATTGAGCGGCTACCTTAGAAGTGTAGTTCTTAGACACCAGACCCCTAATGGATTTGTGCATTTGCTGAGCCTGTATTGGGCTAGCTGTGACTCCTGTACCGATAGCCCAAATGGGTTCGTAGGCTACTATCACAGAAGCAAGTTGCTCTGCGGAGAGGTGAAATAAGCTTTCTTTTAACTGCTTAGCAACATAAGCATCTTGAGTCTTTTTCTTTCTAATACTTAAAGGCTCTCCACAACAGAATATCACAGAAAGTCCGTTGGCTAAGGCTATATCTACTTTTGCCTTCAGCTCTGCATTAGATTCTTTATTGTATTGCCGTCTTTCTGAATGGCCTACGAGCACATAGTTGATTCCTATAGATGATAACATATTGTGTGAGGTTTCCCCAGTAAAAGCACCACTATCCTTAGAATGTAGGTTCTGGGCAGCTATGGAGACCGACTTATTGCGAGCAATCGCATTTAATACGTAAAGATATGGGGAGGGAACCGCCATTATGACTTCTACCCCATTTGGAATCTTGACATTATTAATTTCTGAGCACAAGTCTCGAGCTTCAGAAAAACTTAAATTCATTTTCCAGTTGCCTGCTGCTATCTTCCTTCTCATTATATTGCCGCTTTTATTGTTTGCGAGTGTAATACACGGCTATATTAGTTATAAATCATAGAATCCTGGTCATAAAACTGTACAATTGAAAAATCCCAATCCATACATACACCGAGATATCAGCTGGTTATCATTCAACTATAGAGTATTACAGGAAGCTATGGATGAAAACGTCCCTCTATATGAAAGAATAAAGTTTCTCTCTATATACTCTTCTAATCTGGGTGAATTCTTTAGAGTCAGAGTCTCTAACCTGAAAAATATAGTCAGAATAGGTAAGAAAAATCTGAAAAACTTAGAATTCGAGCCTAAGAAAATCTTGAATGAAATCATCAAAATCGTCACTCAACAACAAAAGGAATTCAGTAAGATCTTTGAGAATCAAATCAAACCAGCACTCAAAAAAGAAGGGATAAAATTGCTGAAGAGCAACGAGCTCAATACTGAACAAAGTACATTCATATTATCCTATTTTAATGATTATCTAGTCCCATATATCCAACCTATCCTGCTTAAAGAAGATAAGGTGAAGCCGTTTTTACAAAATGGAGCACTCTATCTCGCTATCTATATGAAAGACAAGGGCAAAGCCGATAAAAAACATTATGCACTCGTAAAAGTCCCTTCTGATATCACACCAAGGTTTATTACCCTACCAAGTAAGGAAGAGCATCATATTATTTATCTCGACGACTTGGTCAGGGAGATAATCCCTTCCATATTTCCTGGTTTTAAGATAGTGGATTCATATTCCATAAAATTGACACGAGATGCGGAGTTATACATAGATGATGAATATAGTGGCGACCTTGTCCAAAAAATCAAAAAGAGCCTTAAGAAGAGAGATATAGGTCCTACTTCTAGGTTGGTATATGACAGATCTATGCCTGACCATTTATTAAACTATCTCAAACCAGTATTTGAAATAGAAGACAGTGACTTACTTCCAGAAGGTCGTTACCATAATAATTTTGACCTCATCACACTACCAGATTTTAATAAAACACAACTTAAGGATATAGCGCTACCCCATTTGGATTATAGCCAGATAGATGAAAAGAACAATATATTTAAAGCTATACGAGAGAAAGATCACCTTCTATATTTTCCATACCACTCATACAAATCAGTCGTTAAGTTTTTTCAAGATGCAGCTGTAGATGATAGGGTTACTCACATCAACATCATACAATATCGTGTAGCTAAGAAATCTAAAATAATGGACGCCTTGATAAAGGCTACCAAAAATGGCAAACAGGTTACTGCCTTTATAGAAGTAAAAGCACGATTTGACGAAGAAGCTAATTTGCATTGGGGAGAAACGCTGGAGAAATGTGGAGTTAAAGTATATTATAGTATGCCTGGGTTAAAAGTACACTCAAAAATGGCTATGATCAGACGGGTGGTCAATGGTGAAGAGGAATTTTATTCCTATATGAGTACAGGAAACTTTCACGAAGGCACGGCTAAGCTCTACACGGATTTTGGTCTATTCACAGCCAATCCTAAATTGGTTACAGAAGCAAGAAGAATATTCTATTACTTAGAAACGAAAAACAAACCTACAAAAGACTTCAAGTATCTAGGCGCAGGTCCATTTAACTTAAAACAAAAAGTAAGACAACTTATTAAGTCTGAAATTAATACCGCTAAAAATGGCAAAAAGGCCGTCATCACGATGAAGATGAATAGCCTCCAGGACCCTGAAATGATAAATCTACTCTACTCAGCTTCTCAAGCAGGTGTAAAGGTAAACTTGATTATCAGGGGTATCTGTTGCCTAGCCCCTGGCATTAAGGGCATAAGCGATAACATCAGAGCCATTAGCATCATAGACAAATACTTAGAGCACGCGAGAGTATTTATTTTTCATAATAAAGGAGAAGAGCTTGTCTATCTTTCTTCGGCGGACTTAATGGTAAGAAACCTTAATCATAGAGTAGAAACGATGTTCCCAATTTTTGACAAACACCTACAATACATTATCAAAAACATAATGAAAATTCAATTGTCAGATAACGTAAAAGCAAGAATTCACGATCATAAAAATCATAATAAATATGCCAAGAATGACGGAATGCCAGTGCGGTCGCAATACGACATTTACTACTTTATAAAAAGAAGACTAGAAAAGGTAGATTAAATAATTTTACAAAAAAAATAAGCTCAACAAAAAACACAACATACATAGAGAAATGGTGACTAAAGAAATAGAGATAGAAAAAGAGATTAAAACAAAACTTGCTAATTGGAAAAAAATCATAAGCGAGTATCAAGTACCCAATACCAAAATAGCCATACGTCAACTCCTCAATAGCTTCTTGCCCTATGTCACTTTGTGGATTATTATGTATTTCACAATAGACATCTCACTAGGCTTGACCTTGGCTATCGCCTCCCTGAATTCTTTCTTTCTAGTTAGGATTTTTATAATCCAACACGATTGTGGTCATCAGTCTTTTACGAAATCAAAAAAGGCCAACAACATCATAGGTACTTGTTGCAGTTTCTTTAGTTCAATTCCTTACAAGTATTGGGCAAAAATCCACAACCACCATCATGGGCATACAGGGCAATTAGAAGAGAGAGATATTGGTGATATAAATTTCTTGACGGTAGAAGAATTTAGAGCCAAGAATAAATGGGGACGACTCAAATATAGATTTTTCAGACATCCGCTTACCCTCTTTATCGTAGTGCCTATATTCTACTTTACGATATCAAATCGTCTGCCTATGATAAAAGATTTCAGAGGAATGGTCACACGTATTAAACTATCTCAACTAAAGAACAATCTAGCCATTCTCGCTGTCTATGGAGCCTTGGCTTATCTCATAGGCATCAAGCATTTCCTCATTATACAGTTGTCAATTATTTGTTTCTTTTCTGTGATCGCATTTTGGTTTTTCTATGTCCAACATACACATGAAACAAGTTACCATTCGTGGAGAGAAAACTGGGATTTTCTCATAGCATCTATAAGAGGATCTAGTTATTATAAGTTACCCAAGATTTTCCAATGGTTGACGGGTAATATCGGCATACATCACATACACCATCTCAGTAGCAGAATTCCAAATTATAACTTAGCTCGCTGTGCTCAAGAACATCCCATCTTTAATAAATATGCTAACATTTTGACGTTCACAGAAAGTCTCAAATGCATCAATAAGAAATTATGGGACGAGCAACTCAATAGAATGATCTCTTTTAAAGAATTCTATCAACAAGAAAAAATGCGACTGGCTTAAACTGAACTATTGCTGACCAAATAATCAAAGTAATTTCTCAGTGTTTCTGCGTTACTACAAGACTTTGTATTAATTTCTAGAATTGAAATTTTATCCAAATCTTTACTGTAGAACCTAGGCATCGCTGCCTCCAAGTCCTCCAATGTAGAAACTCTAGAGTAAGATAAACCATACAACTGCGCGACAGGTCGAGCACTGAGTTGGTGATCTGCCTCAAATACAGAAAGTTGTGCAGTGGTCTCCGGACCAGGGATATACTTAAATATATTGCCACCTCCGTTATTTATCAAAATGACCTTAAGATTAGACGGTCTTTGCCTTAGCCAGAATGCATTGCTATCATAAAAGAAAGAAATGTCACCAGTTATTAGAATATTAAGATGATCAGAACACCCTGCATACCCTAATGCTGTGGAAGTACTGCCATCTATACCACTGACACCTCTATTGCACTGCACTAGACGACCAGCCTGATACTCACTAAATAATTGACTATATCTTATCGGCGTACTACTGGCAAAATGAAGGATTGCAGACTCAGGGATTTCCTTCAGTAATACCTCAAATACCTTAAGATCACAATAGGAGGTCTCTAATAGAAACGCGTTATGTAAGGCCCTAGCCTTAGCATTAACTTGATGCCAATTCTGCGCATATTTTGTGTTTATTGTTTCGAACCTCAGCAGTTCTTCCAACACAGGCAGCGGTTGAATCTTGTAGTGGTGACTTAATCTTTGGTAAGTGTCCTTTGCATTGCTGAGACCTAATTCTATGTGGTAAGTAGGCTTTGCCTTTTTCAGAAATGTCTTGATTCTTTTAGAGACAATAGCGCCTCCAAATGAAACAACTAAGTCTGGGTGATACTTCTCATCTTCGCCCACCAAGGGTAATACACGATCAATGCAATCAATGAGCTTATCTGCTCTTACATTAGATGTCGTTTCTGTCATAACGACCACTCCACCCTTTTTGATCAAAGAGTTCAATATGGTACTCTCTTCAAGGTCGGGTTGTCTTTGTCCAATTATAATAAGCCGCTTAGTGGTGTGTGACCATACACTTTTTAACTCAGTGACATCCTCCTCTGATAAGACATAATCATTTCGAGATACTTTTAATGTAGGATGACGTAATGGCTGTAGCTCCGCCTGAGTATACAAAGATTCTCTAAATGGTAAGTTAATATGAACAGGACCAGGTGCTCCAGAAGTCGTCTCTGTGATGGCCTTATTGGCTAAGCGCTCGTTGTACCACAGGTCATCAGGATGCGATGCTTCCTGGGTAAACTGATAACTGCCCTTCACATAGTTTGCAAAAACTGCCTCTTGTCTCATCGATTGTCCAATCCCCATATCTATCCACTCTACAGGTCTATCCGCTGTGAGGACAAGCAGAGGAACCTGCTGGTAGTATGCCTCAGCTATCGCAGGTCCATAATTAAGAGCAGCAGTACCCGACGTACAACATATTACAGAAGGCTTACCCGTCGCTATTCCTTGACCTAATGCGTGGAACGCCGCTACCCGCTCATCAGGTATGACTATCGTTTCGAACCCCTTGTGCTCTGAAAAAGCAATGACCAAAGGAGCATTTCTAGACCCTGGAGAGAAAACAACTCTTCTTATACCCTGCTTATAGCAAATCTGAACTAAGGCTTGAATACTTAACTTGTCCGTCGTCATAGAGCAGTGGCGAGTTCAAGAACATCTAATAACGTCCTAGATTTCATAGTTGTTTCCTGCCATTCGGCCTCTAAGTCAGAATCAGAAGTCAAGCCTCCTCCAACGTATAGTGTGTAGTCTTCATTATGCACTTGCAAGCATCTGATATTAGCGAACCAATCAATCTTATGATCATCAATCGGCCCAAGATAGCCACAATAAAACTCTCTAGAGGAGGACTCTATCCTACTTATTAAGGCAACTGCTTCTTGTACAGGATATCCACTCAAAGCCGGTCCTGGATGGACAAGTTCAATAACAGCTGGTAGAGACGTATTAGAATCAATATCTACTCTAGAATGTATGTGACAAATATCACCAGCCTGAATTGTACTCTTTTTTGAAATGGTAAAATCGATACCATTTTTAGTCAACACTTCTCCTAAAAAGTCCTCTATGTATCTATGCTCTTGAATTTCTTTTTGACCCCACTTGATATTAGAAACCGATGAACTCCCTAAGACTTGGGTTCCAGCTATGGCCGTAGTCGTGATTTTACCTGACCTATTAGATAAGACAAGCTCTGGGGAGGCCCCTAACCAGGTTCCTGTTTCTGGCGTAGATACCAAGTACGTAAAAGCATCTGGATATTGATTCTTTAACTTGATAAATAGAGTGTACAAATCTTGCTCTTGTCTAGGAACTACGATTCTTCTAGATAAGACAACTTTAGAAGTACTTTTACGGTGTATGCTATCTTGTATCTCGGCATATGCTTGATTGTATGCTTCACGAGAAGTGGATTCGGCCTTAATCGCAGAAAAGTTATCAGGAGATCCAAAGACTCTACTACCACTGATACTAGAAAATTTGAACCAGTACGTCTGACCAGTCAACTTATCAAAAGGCGCTATTACAAAATCAAAATCTGTCAAACTCTTAGGTTTCTCAGTAGAACAGTACTTAATGGTACCTACTAGAAACTCCTTTGTTCCAGGTAAAGAATATGCAATTAATGAGTTAGCGTCCATATAAACAAAAATTTCAAACAACTAAGAGCCTCAATAGTTGTTTAGTGCGGCTCTCAATGTAGGTTTCCTTTTAATTTTTAGTGTTTCTGTTCTTAAAAATCTAGGTAATAAAAAAACAGCTTTGGGACGTTGGTACTTGTCTAAATGCGTTTCGAAAAGCTCTAAGAGGTGAGGTGGCTGACTGTCTGCCTCAAGTATACATACCACCCGCTCTCCTAACTCCATATCTTCTTGTCCTATAATTATACAGTCACAAGGTAATAAAGGCTTGAGTTTATTTTCTATAACTTCTGGAAGCACCTTTATACCTCCCGTATTTATAACATTATCTAGCCTACCTAACCAGAAGAATTCGCTACAACCTTGCAACTCTGCTATATCTGTTGTGACTATACGTTCCGTCAAGTGGTCCCCTTCTATTATTAATTCGCTTTGGTTGCCTGTCGTCACTGTTATGCCTGGCAATACACTGTAGGAAAGTGCACCAGCCGTAAGATTTCTAACAGCTATATGGGTTATGGTTTCTGTCATTCCATATCCGTGATATACTTCTGGAGTAAGATCTAAGAGTTGATCTACTATAGTCTGTGTCACGGGACCTCCTCCCAACAAAATCTTCTGAACCCTTGCCAACTGATGTCGATTATACATTAATGTCTTATGAAACTGATATGGCGTCATAGGTACAAAAGCAAAATCATATTCGCTCAGACCCTCAAGTGGCAAGCTGGTGGGAGTAACTACTATAAGAGTGAGCTTACTGACGATGGCCCTTACAACCATCATTTTGCCTGCAATAAAATCTAGTGGTAGACTATTGAGCACGATGTCACTAGATTTGTATTGAAAATAATCTGCTGTCTTAAGTGCACTCTTTATCATAGCCTCTTTGGGTAGGCTGATCAGCTTCGGAGTACCCGTAGAACCCGAAGTTTTCACTTCAATGGCATCGGAGGCATCCCACCAAATCCGTAAGAATTTTGCAACACTTTGTAATTCTTTATGTGTGACAGCCAGCCTGTCAATCAACTCCAGATTATCAAAATCTACAACTATATTATCAACAAGTAGAGGCATTAGAACTGATCAAGATTCCAGACACCATCCCCATAGAATAGATACCCATTTTGGATATAGAGCGGAGAATCCACATTATTGGTAAATAACTGTCCTGTACCTAGCCCTTGGGGTCTATCAGATTCCAAGGTTGCTGTCCATTGAGCGATCGCATTTAATCCAATATTAGACTCCAAGGCAGATGTGACCCACCACCCAATCTTCGCTGTGTCAGCGAGATCTTTCCACTCTTGACTCTTTGCAAAGCCACCAAGCAGACTTGGTTTCAATATGATATACTGAGGTCGGATAGAACCTAGCATTTCTGCCTTGTTCTTTGTCGCTACACCAATCAACTCTTCATCAAGAGCAATGTCGATGATTTGTGCTTCGCATAAGGCGGACATATGCTCCCAATGTTGTACCGCTATAGGCTGTTCTATTGAGTGAATAGCATACTCAGATAGGTGTTTCAGTTTTTCCTCTGCTTCATCCAGTGCAAATCCACCATTAGCATCTAGGCGAATTTCTATATCACTTGGACCATATTCACGTCTTATATGTTCTAATACCGCACATTCATCTTGAAAATCTATAGCAGCGACTTTTATTTTAATGCAGGTGTACCCCTGCTCTATCTTGTCCTTGATCTGGTCTATCATATACCCTTTCTCACCCATCCATACTAGACCATTGATACGGATTCCTTCTCCCTTTAGAAAATCAGTTTCGTAAAGTTTGCGTTGGCCACCCTTCTCTAAGTCTCTGAGTGCCATCTCGTAGCAAAACTTAAGCGCTGGCATATTGGAAAAGATGGGATCCTCTAGCGGAGGTGGACCAACAGTATTGATGATATCACAGAGTAATTCTATCCTATGGACAATATCGAAATCCAGATCTGGACTGAGTCCCGGTATTACAGAACATTCTCCATATCCTAGGCCATTTGTATCTTCTAATACGAGCACCCAACTATCTTTGGTTTTGAGTACACCTCTTGATGTACCACTAGGTGTTTTGAAAAGTAGTCTATGGGGCTTATATCTTGCTTTCACACTAATTAAATAATACTATCACACTTAGTGTTCACCAAAAAGAAGAGGATAACACCATACTTGATGCTATCCTCTTCAGATAATTCCTTACAAGTGTTGGCTGTTATTCCTTTATTTCAAAAATAGAGGCATCTATAGCTTCATTAACTTTAAATTCCTTGAGGACCATCTTCATCGGCGCTGGACCTACTCCACTTACCGATACGGTCCCTGGTTGACTAATTCCACCAACTTGCTGATAATCTGAAAAATCAGTTACCATCGTTACCGGATTACTACCCTCAACAGCATTGACTGCAAGTGTCCTCAACAGATAACCTGACTGTGCTCCGTAGTACTCTGTTGACTTCTGTCCACTAGGATCTGTAATCGCAATCTTGTAACAAGATTCTCCATTGACCTTATCTAGACCTTTGAGTTCGAGTTTGTAATCACCTTTGAGATAGTTAAGATGCTCAAACATTATAGCCATATTCTTTAATTCATCAAAGCCAGGACCTTCAGTGATCACTCCACCGCTACCCATTGCAGCACTATAGCCTTTTACGCCATCAAACGTCTGTTCTTGGAAGACTTGACCACCTGTTGTGATTTTCATTTGGACTTTGTTTGGTGCCATTTTATAAGTGTCGACATTTAGATTCATACCCATTGCGTTCATCGTATAATGAGTCTCTAGAGACTTAAGTCCTTCTAACTTTTTCTTTCCACCTGATCTATCGATAAACTTTGATATTACGGACTCTGCTGTGATGCCATCAGGTATCACGGAGTTATCCACTTCTATCTTATTGCCAAAAGCATCATAAAAGTCGATAACGCCATCACCATCAAATCTCACCAGCTTATCCGCAATTTCGTCTTGATTACCTACAACTACGATATTCGCATTGTCTGCAGTGACATACTTTCTTGCTGTCTCTTGTACTTGACCAACAGTAATAGCATCTAATCTTTCTAGATACGTCGTGTAATGATCCTCTGGAAGATTATAGCGTACTATGTTACGAGCATATCTGGCTAGGCTCTGCGGAGATTCTAGAGATCTTGCAAACGAACCTGCCATAGAGTTTTTAGCTAATTGTAAGTCCTCTTCAGATACAGGCTCATTGACCATCCTGTCCATCTCGTAGATAAATTCTACAATAGAGCTGTCTGTGACTTCATTACGGACGCTGGCACTTGCATTAAATCGTCCTACCAATTTGTCAGAACTTATAGATGAACGAGCACCATAAGTATAAGCCTTATCTTCTCTTAAGTTTTGCATCAATCTACCTAAAAAGACACCCCCACCTAATATGGCATTCATCAATGAGGATCTCAATTCATCATCACTACCTGGAGCAATATCTACTGGATAGGTTACATTGATGACGGATTGTACAGCACCTTCTTTATGGGCAAAGACCACTGAAGTTTTCTCTGGTCTTGCTGGCAAGTCATAACTCGCTGTCGGAACCTTCCCTTTTTTCCAAGCACCAAAATATTTATTGGCATTGGCTTTGGCTTCTGCCAAGGTTATATCTCCTACAATAGTCAAGTAAGCATTGTTAGGTCTGAAATGGTCGCTGTAATATTTCTTGCAACTAGCTAAATCAATATTGTTGACAGTCTCTTCAGTTACAACTTCTGCATAGGGGTGACCGACGCCGTAATTTACGATGCCTGCAACATTGGAGGCTATAGTATTAGGGTCATCCTTAGAAGATTGCAATCCAGATAGGGTCTGTGTTTTTATTTTATCAAATTCCTCTTTGGGAAAAGAAGGATTCAATAAAACGTCAGCATAGATTTCAAGCATAGTGTGTTGGTGTTTGGTTAATGAACTACCAAACATTCCTGTAGAAAAGGTACTTAGACTTGCACCAATCTGATCAATAGATTTATCGATTTCAGCTTTGGTTCTCGATTTGGTACCTCTGCCCATCAAGTCACCTGCTGCACTGATGTAACCCGCTTTATCACCTTCTACGATTGGATCAGAATTGAGGGATACAGAGTAGGATACTCTTGGCAACTTGTGATTCTCCACGACGATAACTTTCATCCCATTATCCATAGTGAAAACATTGTACTCCCCCATTTCAATTTTCCTTGCTTCTCCAGCTTCTGGAGCAGAAGATCGCCAAGCTTCTACCTTCTCTGCCATAGGCTCCTGCTCTACAGGAACATCTATTACTTCTGCAACCTTGGGGGTACACTGCCAGAATAGTAATCCAGCAAGTACGAATATATATATGTTTATAAATTTCATTATTCTCAATTTTAATTATGGTTGTGCTACAGGCTTTGGCATATAATACAAGACTACTCTGTTGTCCTTAGTGAAGAACTTTTGAGCAGCTGCCATAATATCCTCTTTGGTAACGGCCAGATATCTATCTATTTCTGTATTAATCAGACTCGCGTCTCCATAATACATGTGGTAGTTAGCTAAACTCTCGGCGATGCCTGCAACTCTTGAATTAGAACTGACGAAGTCATTTTCAATTTGATTTCTCAGTTTTTCGTACTCTTCGTCACTTATTAGCTCCGTCTTTACTTTTTGTATCTCTGCATCTATAGACGCCTCCACATCATTTGGCTCTATGCCTGCATTACAAATTGCAAAGGCTATAGTGACTCCTGGATCTTCTAAATTAAAAGGGAAGGCACCCACAAATAGTGCCTTTTGTTGATCATCAACAAGTGACTTAGTCAGCCGAGATGATTTACCTTGTGACAACAAAGTAGCCATCATAGAGACGGCATAGAACTCTGGTGTTCCCTGCGCAGGTATTCTGTAAGTCTGTATAACGGCAGGCAACTGGATGTTATCATAGATGGTATCTCTAACCTCACCACCCAATGGCTCTTCTACCACATTGGGTCTATAGATTTCCTTTGTCGATCTAGGAATAGAACCGAAATATTTTTCTACCCAAATCTTAGCTTGGTCAATGTCCAAATCACCAGCAAGACTCAGTACCGCATTATTGGGTACATAAAAGTCTTCGTAAAACTGCTTGTAATCAGCTTCCACAGCTGCATTGAGGTGCTCCATAGAACCAATAACCGGCCATCTGTAGGGATGCTTTTTATAGATTCTCTTCATAGACTCCTGTACTACAGAGCCGTAAGGTTGGTTATCTATTCTTTGTCTTCTTTCTTCTTTGACAACCTCTCTCTGTGTTTCTACGCCATCGATATCCACTTTAGCGTGAAGCATTCTCTCTGACTCAAGCCACAAACCAAGTTCTAATTGATTAGAGGGTAGAATCTCATAATAGAAGGTTCTATCATTACTGGTATTGGCATTAAGCGTCCCTCCAGCACTCTCTACATATGAATCATACTCTCCACGTCCAATGTTTTCGGAGCCTTCAAAAAGTAAATGTTCAAAGAAATGGGCAAAACCAGTTCTATCTGGATTTTCATTTTTAGATCCTACGTGGTACATAACTGATACAGCCACGATCGGTGTGGACGCATCTTGATGTAGTATCACATGTAGACCATTATCGAGATCATACTCGACGTAGTCAATTTTGTTCATCTGACTGAATAGACCAGTAGTCGTAAACAGCAGAAATAAGCATATTACTTGTCTCATACAGGTGTTTTATAAAAAGTCCTCAATTATAATCAAATGCATTTATCAGCACAAGACGAACTTGCAAAAGCGTCGGGTTTGGCCTTAAATACAAATCCCATAGATCTTATATATCCCATAGCTTCCTTCAGTGCTATGTGGGACTTATATTCAGGATCTGTATTAATGTCTGCATGCACTTCCAATTCGACCCCAAATCTGTCTAATAAATCGCACAATCTGTAGGCAATATCGACGGATCTAGCTACTTCAGAGACCATTCGTTCTTTTAAGGACATTTTCTGATCTACCTTTTCATTACTTATAAACATAAATCCCCCTCTATTCTCCCTAAGAAATACAATGACTGTAGCAAAATCAATCACAGACGACCGCTGCAGAGAATCTGTTCCGATACAGACCTTGATTCTATGACCTTTGTTTTTTTCGGCTAGTAAGGTCTCTGAGACTCGATCAACTATGGAGCCATCGAGCTTGTCGCCATTGAGTCTCCTCCATTTAAAATTATATCCATCGTTCATAATACGACTGAATATAGCTTAATTATCTGATAATGAAGCCTTTCTGCCTATCTATAGCGATGAGTGAAGGGCAGAAGAGTATATTTGCGCACCTTGTATGAATGGTAGAACTATGAAAAATTACACTCTTTTCTTTGCGCTAATTATCTTACTCGCGTGTGGCTGTGATCGTAAGAAATCCAACACCTTGCACTCTGGGCAAAACTCAAATCGACTGATAAATGAATCTAGCCCCTATTTATTGCAGCATGCCTACAATCCTGTGGACTGGTATCCCTGGGGAGAAGAAGCACTAGAAAAGGCGCAGGAAGAAGACAAACTGCTTATCATCTCTGTAGGCTATGCCGCTTGCCATTGGTGCCACGTTATGGAGCACGAGTCATTTGAGGATTCTACAGTCGCAGAGATAATGAATACCCACTTTGTTCCGATAAAAGTAGATAGAGAAGAGCGCCCTGATGTAGATGATGTCTATATGACAGCAGCCCAGCTTATCAATGGTCGTGGAGGGTGGCCGCTTAATGCTATTGCACTACCCGATGGCAGGCCTCTATATGCAGGCACCTATTATCCCAAGGACCAATGGTTAAAGATCTTAGAACAATTTATAAAAATTAAAAAAGACGATCCGAACAAACTCAATGAGTCTGCACAGCAACTAACAGAAGGTATAGTAGAATCCAATCTTATTGCCGTCAATGCCAATCCGTTCTCTGCTAAGAAAACAGATATGGAGTCCATCGTCAAAAGATGCCTGCCTAAGTATGATGCTGAGTATGGTGGTCGTACTGGAGCTCCTAAATTTCCTATGCCCAACAGTTATGAGTTTCTGATGAAGTATCATTGGTTATCGGATGATGAGGCTGCCTTAACAACCACTTTGATCGCTCTAGACAAGATGGCTATGGGTGGCATCTATGATCATCTCGGAGGTGGTTTTGCTCGTTATTCAACAGATGCTAAGTGGCTGGTCCCGCACTTCGAAAAGATGTTATACGATAATGGTCAACTTGTAAGCATCTATGCTCAAGCGTATAAGCTCACTAAAAAACCGTTGTATAAGAACGTGGTCACGGAGACGATAGAATTTGTAGAAAGAGAACTTATGTCCCAACAAAGCGGTTTCTATTCTTCTCTTGACGCAGATAGCGAAGGAGAGGAAGGCAAATTCTACGTGTGGACAGAAGAAGAGATCGCGTCTCTAATCACAAATGAAAAACACCGCAACATCTTCAAGGATTATTATGATGTCTCCAAGTCTGGGAACTGGGAGCACGTCACCATACTGAATCAAGTCCAATCAGTAGAGACACTGGCTAAAAAATATTCCGTGGGCCCAGAAGAGATCGCAAAGATTCTTAAAGAAGGAAAGAAAGTATTGTTTGATAATAGAGCCAAAAGAGAAAGGCCCGGTACAGATGATAAAATACTAACCAGCTGGAATGCCTTAATGTTGGCCGGTTATCTCGATGCCTACGATGCACTAGGTCAGCAATCTTATCTAGACAGAGCCTTGAGTAATGCCAACTTTATACTGACCAATCAAATAAATAAAGATGGCCAAGTGCTTCGGAATCATAAAAATGGGAAAGCCAGCATCAATGGATTCTTAGACGATTATGCATTGACAATTCACGCTTTCCTGAAGCTATATCAAGCAACCTTAGAGCACAAATGGATCGAGAAGGCAGAGCTATTAGCTGGTTATTGTGTCGAGCAATTTTATAATAATGAAACAAAGATGTTTGACTATACCTCTAAGTTAGATCCTCCCCTCGTCGCTAAAAAAGCTGAGTACAATGACAATGTGATACCAGCTTCCAACTCTTCTATGGCAAGAAGTTTATTTACCTTAGGCACACTAACTTACAATAAAGACTACCTGGAAAAATCAGAGCAAATGCTCAACAATATGCTACCCCAGTTGCTAGAAGCCGAATACCTGAGTTTTCATAGCAATTGGTTACAATTACTTTTAGATAAGATATACAGTCCTTATGAGATAGCTATTGTGGGTAAGGATGCCATAAGCAAGCGGGACGAGCTGGCAGCCAATTATCTAGGCAATGCTTTATTTCTAGGTACAACGAAGGAAGAAAACTTAGCCTTACTTAAAGACAAAACCATAGAAGACGCCACAATGATCTATGTCTGTCAGAACAAGGTCTGTAAGATACCTGTAGAAGATACAAAAGAAGCTTTAGCGCTTGCCCAGCCTACAAAGTAACTACTCGACCTGAGTAGTTTTCGGTAAGCGAAGCACTACTCACTGCTGCTATATAAGTCAATCCACCATCCATAATGAGATCGTAGATGTAACGCATTTGTTGCTTGAAAATCAATTGGCTAGAAAAAGTAAAGACTCTAGGTACAACAACGAGACGAGGGTCCTTGGCCAAACAGAGAGACAATTTGGTAAAAAAAATATCTCGGGGATTGAGTGTTGCTACTGTATGAGATTTATCAATAACAAAGTGCCTTAGATGCCTATTGAAACTATTAAGCATCTTTGCTTTCTCTGTGAAACCAGCAGAATACAATTCAAAATTCTCCATTACGGTATGTTCTTTTGATAAGAACAAATCATCATCTACAAAGGCGATCTCTCTTCGCAAATCTCTGAGTTGATTTTTATTTTTAGTACTCAAGTCATAACCCAAGACTGAGCCAGTTACATTAATGTCTTCTTTACTGACTAGGCCATTCAATACGGAAGTACTGTTTGGATTCGAAAGACAATAGACCATCTCACCTGGAGACACTTGAAATTGTACAGGGGCATTGTTTACAGAATTGATATCTACTAAAAATTCCATACTATTCTGCATCAAGAGTTGTGAAAGACAACACTTTACAAGGGACACCCCAGTTATGTGTAGTCATAATATCAAGGACCTCTACGGTACATACAACCGTCTCACCTTTTTGTTGAAGCTGCTCTGGTAGATCGATCGGTAGATAGTTTTCACTATTTGTCTGTATACCCCAAAAACCGCCTTCCAGCTCAATATAATCTACAGTACCGTTTATTTTGACTACCATAACCAGCTATCTTGCGGAATAGACTTCCTTTCTACTTTGTCTCAGAAGTTTTTCTATGGTTGAGTTTAGGCTCTGTATCATTTCGCCTTGGCCAGCGATGGTATTTCGGAGACTATCCATTTCTTGATTTAACCCATTGCGCAAGTTGCTAGGTGAGCCCAAGAATGGAGATAATTTATAGGTTACCCGCCATATTTCTTTGACTTGCGTTAAGTCCAGAATTATCCTTTCGTAGAAACTATTATCTGAACTAAGGACGAGTGTACCGTCACTTGTTATTCTATTCTCTATGCGCTTGACCACTATGCCAGAAGTCGTTGCAATAACGTAGACATAATTGCTTTTGATATTGTTCCATGCATCAGGTTCTACAAACTCACAGATAACTTGCTCGCCGTTAAAAAGGACTGGCTCCATACTGTCACCTGCGACATCAAAGCATCGATGAGTTCCATACTGAAAGCGGGCATCGGGCAAACTAAAACTAGGCAGTTCTCCAAGATACTCCTGATCGTGCATTTGGTCGATGTATCCTGCTTGTGCTGCATAGGGCACGTGCACTATAAGCTCCTTGCCAGACCCTTCCGTTACTACAGCCAGTATGGGTGTCCCACCAACTTCTTCGATTGGGCTTATCTCAGACTTTAATATGGGTCCTTCACCAAAAAATAAAAACTCTGGATTGAGATCATAGGACTGAATGGTCTTGTTCAGTATATCTAAATTGACATCTCTCTTACCTGTAGAAATATCACTAATACATTGTGGATGTACTTCTATGGTCTTAGAAAACTGTCTTACTGAAGGAAAATAGCCATTAGTCTTGAGATGATCCAAGGTTGCCTTGAATCTCTCATTTAGTTGGTTCTGCATAGGTCTATTCTGTTACAGAACAAATATAAAAAATATTATATATATAAAAACTATAATATGTAATTAACAATTAAGCAGCCTAAACTTTATGCTGTAACACATTCGCTATCAGGTACTTAACAGCTATACACAACTTACCAACAAAATGAATGTTTATATTAAGATTAATCCTATGTGACTTTATTCTACCTCAGGGATAATCTTCGTGTACTTGCCGAAATGGTCTACAAAACTCTTCATTTGACTAGCTAACTCGTCATTTTTGGTGGCTTTATGGTACGTTTCCGTCAGAGCCCTGAGCGTATGGAACATCAATCTATCCATCTCTCCGACTTGCATATCCATTGTCCATAGATCGATCTTAAATGTTTCCATCGTTTCTTTATCGAATAAGGATAGCAGCATGGCTTTGGTCTGCCTCGTCTCTTCACCTTCTTGGGCCTCAGCTGTCCACTTCATCTCCACGGGCTGATTTTTATCATTAAGTGTAACAGTAATTTTAATATCAGATTCTCTCATAGCTTTTTTGATTAATGAATTGGTTTTATGGTGTAGCCTCTTTGTTTTAATAGATTGAGTATTCCCTTCTGCCCAGCCAAATGCGCAGCACCTAATGCATAAAACGTGGCTGTCGTGTTGTGACTTTCTATCTTATCAACCATATTGATATTGCGATCAAACAAAAGTAAGTTTCTAAAGGCACCCAAGCTCTTGCTAGACTTTTTAAATAGTAATTGGATGTCCTCCTCCGCATATCCTTGTATCAAACTCTTTATGGACTTCTTAAACTTGGACACCTTCGCTACGGTATCTTTCAGCATCTTGAGCTGCATATCGAGGTCTAAGGCATTAAGGACTTTTATCTGATCCTCTGGCTCCTCTAGTCCTGAGCAATCCATGTTGAGTCTGTTAGCTTGTTCCCATAGATAAGCATCTAAGGGAAGGGAATTATCTTCGTTGAGAAGACTCTCCGTTAGTTTATTAATAACAAATATTGGCCACAGCCTATCAACAGTACTTAAGTCAAAATCGAAGGCTTTCTTAAGCATTAGGGAAGCTTTATGAAATTTCTTTTCCCCAAAGAAGTCCGATATCCTCCCCCCATTGGGGATACAGTAATCACTTGGCTGAATCAGGATCTGTGCCTTGGATAAGTCTATCTCTGTCATAAAACCCCGACAAGCATACAAAGCAGTGATGGCTTTATCAATATGGGCAAAAGCCACATCATCCTTGACATGCATCGTACCGAAGAGATAAGAATGAGGAAGGTCGCCTTTCCTTATCCTCCACAGCAATGACTTGGTGATCATAAGTTTATTGTAAATAGAAAATGGCTGCTTCTCCAATCGAAGAAACAGCCACTTACTTGGAGGTAAAAATTCATCTTTATTCGTAATCGAAAGGGAGCATTTTAGACTTCTTAACCTTTGACAGTGTCATAAAAGTCTTTAATCGCTCTACCTCATCGATCTGCGATAATTTCTTAAACAGTAACTGCTCATAACTCGGAATATCCTTTGTAATAATCTTGAGTAGAAAATCGCCGTCACCTGTTATGATGTAAGCTTCTGTTACCTCATCTATTTTATTTATCTTTTCTATGAAATTTTCTAGGGCATTTTCTTTGTTCCAAGCCAAGGTTACCAAAACGAAGGTGCTTACATTTAGTCCTATCTTCTCAGCACTCACCTTAGCATGATAACTCTCTATCACATTGATAGATTCTAGCTTTTTCACCCTTTCGAGTGTTGGTGCAGGAGACAAGCCTATTTTCTTGGATAAATCAAGGTTTGTAATCTTACTATTCTTCTGTAGTATCTGTAGTATCTTAAGATCTATCTTATCTAATTTCTCAGCAGCCATTTTTCAACTTTATACCTTTAAAAAAGTAGCAATTTAGAATAATATTTCATTTAGGGCTAGTTATTATGGTGTTAATTTTTTAAATGTTAAATAAAACCCATTTTTGTTCTAAAAACAAGAATAGCCTTGGTTGACACCAAGGCTATTAAACCAACTATGAAAAAACTCTTTACTGTCATAAAAACGAACTTGGAGTTCAATATAGTATGTAGAGCACTTCTATTAAGGAAAGACTCCCATAGTTAGATAATCATTAGCTATCTTATCGATAGCAGTTATGAAGGCTGCAGTTCTTAAGTCCTCAACCTTTTTCTTTCTTTTGTACACATCTCTTATGCTGCCATAAGCGGTAATCATCGTCTCTTCAAGGCCAGATCGTACGAGATCTACCTCGTCCGCTCCTCTAGTTATAAAGCTCTTACGCTTATCAGATATAGTCTTCCCTGTCAGATCCTCTACTAAGTTGACAATATTGGTATACGCATTTTGGTCAAATCTCTTTTCTATTCTTCCATAGCGTACATGAGATAGATTCTTCAACCATTCGAAGTAAGATACCGTCACACCACCTGCATTCAAGAACATATCAGGAGCGATAATAACACCCTTCTTGAGTAAGATCTTTTCTGCATCAGCCGTCACTGGACCGTTAGCTGCTTCAGCTATGATCTTAGCCTTGACCTTCTTAGCATTGCTCTTATTAATCTGGCTCTCTAGTGCTGCTGGCACAAGGATGTCACACTCCACACTTACCCAATCTCCTCTTTCCTTGAGACGCTTAGTGCCAGGAAAACCGATAATACTACCCTTCTGCTTTCTGTACTTCAACAGCTTTTTAATATCAATTCCTTTTTCACTGTAGATAGATCCCTCTATTTCAGAAACACATATGACTTTGACATCGCCTTCTTCTATAGATATAGATCCTGTATAGGACCCTACATTCCCAAGACCTTGAATGACCATAGTCTTACCTGCAATACCTGGGCTTATACCCCACTCCTTACAATCTGCTTCATTGCTCAGCATCTCGCGAAGTCCATAGAAAACACCTCTTCCTGTTGCTTCTGTTCTACCTCGGATTCCGTTTTGATTAACTGGCTTACCCGTTACACAGGCAGCAGAATCTAACTCACCATTATTCAATTGTTGATAAGTGTCCAGTATCCAAGCCATTTCACGAGAGCCTGTCCCATAGTCTGGAGCTGGTACATCTATACCAGGACCGATAAAGTTCTTTCTGACCAACTCCACAGCGTATCTCCTTGTGATCTTCTCCAGTTGCTCGGCAGTATATTCTCTAGTGCTCACTTTGACACCTCCCTTAGCACCACCAAAAGGAACATCCACTAAGGCACACTTGTACGTCATTAGTGTCGCTAGGGCCATCACCTCTTCTTGGTTTACGAGATGGCTAAATCTGATACCCCCCTTAGTCGGCAATCTATGCTGACTGTGCTGAACACGATAGGCTTCGATGACTTCATAATTCTTCCCAATCTTAACTGGGAAATTCATCTGATAGATAGCGTTGCACGCCTTAATCTGTGCCAAGAGTCCTTTAGGATGGCTCGTTAGCTGTGCAGCTTTGTCAAAATTGCGCTCGACACTTTTGTAGAAGCTAGCTTGCTTGTCACTCATTTTTTAATTTGTTTTTCTAATCTTTTAATCTTGCCTTCAAGCCTTACGAGGAAGACAATGAAAACAACAAACAATATCACCATTACACCTAACACAGCATAGATCTTACCGGTAGATCTAAAGAAATCATCCATCTGTGACTGTGCCAGTAAAGGGCAGGTGGTTAGCAGTAAAAAACTAATTGTTGCTAGTAAATGTGCTTTCATATAATGTGGATAAAACTCGCTATTTTTTTTCTCTTACGATATGTTTGAACAAATAAAATATTGCTAATCGTTATGATTGTACAATAAGTCTAAATACCTCCTATAAAGTTGTGCCATCCAAAATCCAAGGAGGGTGTAGGCTATTATCGCAGGATAGAATACCGCTCTCAGGGTACTGTCCAAGTCTTCTCCTGCAAAAGCTGGATTGCCGCCGTTGCCAGGATGAAGACTATCAGAAAATCTAGGGATCACCATCACCAAAATCATAAGTGAGGTAAAGGCAAAGAGGTTATAGACTGAGGAGGTTCTTGCTCGACTATCTATATCAGATATAGAATTTCTCAATAACCAGTAAGCAAAATATATGAGCATCGCTATCGCACTCATATTAAGCTTGATGTCATTAGTCCAAAAGGTACCCCAAGTAAACTTAGCCCACATAGAACCAGTCAACAAGCCCGCTATCCCAAAGAACAACCCCACTGAGGTGAGACTGGCTGATGTCCTATCTGCTGCCAAATCTCCTTTCCTCAGATATTGTATGCTGTGATAACATGAGACCAAAAGCAGAAGAAACATAGCCATCCAAATAGCTACATGAAAAAATGTATTTCTTATCGTCTCATGTAAGATCTGTCTAAACGGCAATTTGAAATCATCAACTTGTGTCAACCGCGTCAGTGGATAGGTATCCATAAATACCCCAAAGCGATTCTTTACCTCAGAAGCTTTGAGCCTTAGATTAGGTGCTATACTGTAGCCATCAGACGGTGTGTCGACAATCAAGGTTGCATCAGCAAATGCGGGATCCTCACGGACAAAATCAGTGGTAAACTTAAAAGACGCCTCTAAATTGGTCTCATTGATCACATTGACTCTATGTGCTGGAACCATACGATCATTGAGCAGCTTGACCCATACCTTAGTTTCTCCAGCTTCGAAGTGTGTATTGTAGCCCTGAATCTTTATCGTCTCATCCTCATACGCTGTTATACGCGTAGGACTGTAAGTGTATATACCTGGCTTGAGAGGTATGAGAGTGCCCGCTAATATGACGTATAACATCATCGGAATGGCTAATAATTTCCACCAAGCTAGTTTCATAAAATTAGGGTTTCCATGTAAAGGAAATGAAAAGCACAGACAAAACAACCATCAACAAATCGATTCCAAATAACATCAACAAACTATTGCCAGTGGAGGTATCAAAAAACATCCTCTCTGACACAAGGGAGACCCGCATACCGATCATCATAACGGGAATCAATAGTGGAAGCGACAATATCGTTACCATCGACATTTGATTAGAAGAATAAACTGCTATAGATGAGACAAAGGTCAAGACACCTACTAGTCCAAAAGAAGCGAGTAAGTATATCTGAGCAAAAAGCGCTGCATTCTTAAGACCTTGAGCACTAAATAGCATAAACAACCCTATCAGTAAGATACCTGCGACAATGAGTTTAAAGATATTGGTCAGCAGCTTAGCTAATAAGAACTCAACAGGATCATAAAGCTGATAATGATTGAGGCGGCGTCTATCACTAACCAAACTGAAGCTGTACCCGACCAGATTGATGCTGATAAATACCATAATTATCCAAAATACACCCATTCGAGTCGGTCCCTCCAAGGTGCCAAAAACCTTAAATACGACAAAGGTGATGGCCACTAAATAGAGCAGTGAGGCAAGAAAAGCTTGTCTCTCTCGTTTTCCTACTAAAAAGTCCTTGCGGATGATATGATATATACGGGTCAGCAAACACAACAAAGCTAACAATTCCCCTATTCTGAACGAGTGAAACTCTAAAACAAATTAATCATATGAGTAAAAAACATAATATATAATAGCTTATTATTGACTGTATTACCTAATTTTCATAAGTTCGTACAGCAGATTCTATTCCACTCAAAACCAAAAGCCGAATATGCGATCTATAGTTATCCTATGCTTTGTCTTGACCTCAGGCAGTCTCTCAGCATTCGAATCATACTTCCACAGCGTCAAAGCCAAAAATGGAGACGGCATCTATTCCCTCCTACGCAGATACCAGCTCGCCGACGAGCAGTGTAATAGAGATCAGTTTCTTAAGCTCAATAAACTTGGGAAAGAAGACATCCTCATCAAGGGTGCCAAGTACAAACTGCCCGTCATCATCTACCAATACAATGGGACAAGCATCAGAACAACACTAGGTATTTCTGATTATAATAAAGCCCTTAGGATAAAGAACTACAACGAAAAGGTCCTTGACTCCAAGCTCAGGTCTACAAGATTTGAAGACAGTAAAATATTATGGGTACCCTATCACGAATTGCATTGTGATACAGATAAGTCCACAAAGTCCAGTACTACAACAAAAAGAAATACACCTATAGTTGCAAGTACTGCAAAAGTCAAAAAAGGCTCGACAGTCAACATCGACCTTTTTGGAAAAAACAACAAGACTGTTACCATTACCGACAACGATCTCAAAGGAAAAGTCTATTATCTCGTCAGTGGACACGGAGGGCCAGACCCAGGCGCTATGTGTACTAAAAGTTGCAGCAACGAACTCTGTGAAGATGAATATGCATATGACGTCTGCCTCAGACTCTACCGAGAACTCATCAGTCACGGGGCAACTGTCCATATGATCATACAAGATAAAAATGATGGTATCAGAGATGAGCCTTACCTCTCGTGTGATTATGATGAGACGTGTATGGGTGCCAAAATCTATAGAAAGCAAAAGCCACGCCTCAGCCAGAGAGCTGGAGCTATTAATACCTTATACAAGAAATACAAAAAGCAAGGTGTCAAAGATCAAGTCGCCATTATGGTGCACGTCGACTCTAACACCAAGGACAAAAGACAAGACGTCTACTTCTATCATCATACCTCATCTAGAGGCAGTCATGGCTTGGCTAAGAGTCTTCAGAAGACCTTCAAGGCAAAGTATGACTACTATCAAAAAGACCGCGGGTACAAAGGTTATGTGCGACCGAGAGGTCTATATATGCTCAACAATACCCTGCCCACTGCAGCTTATGTAGAACTGGCCAATATTAGAAATCCTAACGATCAACAAAGAATCATCAAGGCCTCTAACAGGGAATTACTAGCTAAGTGGCTCTACGAAGGCATCATCAACTATCAAAAAAAATAGACTGCATCAAGCAGGTCTATACAGCAGATTACACCCTCTTAAGTCACTACCGCTCAGTCTACCTTGTATCTCAAAGTGGGCAGCATCGACTTGTCGACCTAGATCTTCTGACAAGATAAATGAAAGCGTGTCTACATTGGCCAGATCTATAAGACCGACCATTCCCGTCTTGCCTTGCTTGGCATCCGAGAGTGGATCATTGACCTCTTTGATGAGCACCTTTAAGGTAGGAGACATCTGGAAGAATCCGCTGTCATCCATATAGGCTTGAGATTGTAGTTCTGTCATACCATACTCGGAAAACAGATAGCTCGAAGGAAAAGCGGATCTCAACAACGCCATCACATCTTCCTGGGCCATTTCCATTCCTCGATTTTTCATACCTCCAGTAAAGCAGACCCTCAGTCTATCATCATCAATCTGGTAAGCCTGCGCAAAGTCAATCAACGCAAAGGTGACGCCGAGTAAGAGTATAGGCTTATCAGAAGTCTTGAGAAATGAGATGATCCTGTTGTATAAGCTAGCGTGATCATATAGATAAAATGGGTCAGGGGTCTCACTAAGATCCGCAAAATAGGTAACCATATGAACCAGTGAAGAGTCCCCATTCTCTAGATAAGAAGGGAGCAAAGCGACAACATGCATATCCGCAACATCTATATCGTGCTGTCTTATAATCTTGTGGGCGATTTTATTATACCATTCTGTATCTCTTATACTATGCGCACTCCGCTCACCCATCGTCCCACTACTTAGAAATCGCTTGGTCGTTTCCCACTCCGTAGTCTTTATAATATGCTTCTTAAACAAGCTAATCGGAGCTAGAGGTATTTCAGAAACGGCCGTTATGGTATCAGCTGAAAAGCCTAAGGCCTTGAGATAGGCTTTGTAGGTTGGATTATGTTGTGCTTGGTATCTGAAAACAGAAATAGCGACATCTTCAAAAGAAAATGCGGAATCGTCCTCGAAAAGATGCAATATTTGTTCCTTGAGTTCCATTTCTAAGTGACAAGTATATGAGAATTAATTGCCTACACCTAATTACTGCTCTAGCATTAACCACGCTACTCTACGCTTGCATTGGTGAGTCGGGGTTCAGTGAAGTACCAGAAATCGACTTTATCTCTGTATCCAAAGACACTATGATACAAGGTAATCTTCTGACGGACTCTATCGACCTCGTTTTTGCTTTTAGGGATGGAGATGGCGACATAGGCACTAGCGAAATGTTTGGTCAGAATATCCAGTTGATTGATAGCAGAACAGACGAAGTGCTTAGTTCTTTTAAGACACCACCTTTGCCTATAGCTGGGTCTAATGGCGGAATAGAAGGCACCATTACACTTAAAGTGTTTACACAATGCTGTCTCTATGAGAATGATCCTAATGAGATTCCTTGTGTAGCGAGTGATAACATCACCAGTGAACGCTTTCAGATAGACATTCAACTTACAGATGACACTGGCAATAGGAGTAATGTAGTCACCACCAATTTTATTACTCTGCTGTGTGATTGACCCAGTCTATACCCTTCTTAAGTTGGTCCAGTGTCTCTTGTTCTCTTGTGCCAGCTTGATATTTGTAAGTCCATCTGGTTTCAGGCGGGAGGCTCATAAGGATAGATTCTATGTTGCCATCCGTATCTAAACCGAATTTTGTCCCTCTATCCCAGACTAGATTGAACTCCACATACCTACCTCGGCGATGCAGTTGCCATTCTTTTTCTTGCTCAGTATAGGCTCTCTCATAATTAGGCAAAAACTGCTCTGTATATATCGGCAAAAAGGAATCACCAACAGCTAGGATGTAATCCAGACCAGCCGCCTTAGTTGTTCTCTCAGCATTGAGTCTATCAAAGAAGATACCACCGATACCTCTCGTTTCCTTTCTATGCTTAACATAGAAGTAATCATCTGCCCACTTCTTAAATTCTGGATAATATTGAGGATCAGCTGCATCACATACATCTTTTAACCGCCTGTGGAAATTGATGGCCAGCTTGGGATCGATATAATGAGGTGTCAAGTCTATCCCTCCACCAAACCACCATAGGTCCTTATCCGTCTGAAAGTATCGCACATTCATGTGGATTATAGGGACGTGAGGATTACGAGGATGCAATACAATAGAAACCCCAGTAGCGAAAAACTTACAAGGTCCTATACCTAGAGCCTTATAAATCTTCTCTGGCATATCGCCTTGCACGCCTGAGAAATTAACACCACCCTTCTCTATATGTTGTCCCGTAATAATTCTGGTACGACCGCCACCTCCACCAGGTCTTTCCCATTTGTCTTCTCGAAATTTACCTTCCTTATCGAGGCCCTCTAGTCCTAGGCAAATTCTATCCTGAAGTGCTTGCAGCCTCTGAGTTATCAAGTCTTTATCAACTATCATCTGGCTAGATACTCTGCTAATGAGGCAACTACTTTCTTACTGTTACCGACAAAAGTCTT
This sequence comes from uncultured Saprospiraceae bacterium, assembly GCA_937929835.1. Lineage (GTDB taxonomy): Bacteria > Bacteroidota > Bacteroidia > Chitinophagales > Saprospiraceae > RFSX01. The sequence goes on from CALFUU010000044.1 coordinate 39,170, forward strand.
ATCCCCGAGGTCAAAGACAGGACGCTTGAGAAAAGTATATTCCTCCAAAATATATTGTCTAAAATCTTGCTCCGACAACTGCCTTTCCTTGAGACCTAAGGACTTATACTTCATCGCTCTCTTGCTAAATACAGCTTCATATCCACCGTGCTCATCGGCTATCTTGTCGAGCAACTTAGCAGGGACGCCATCTGATTTGATATCGTGGATTTCCCCTGACCACTCGACCTCCTTGAGGATACGCTGGCAGGTAGAACAGGCGGGTAAGATATAGGCCTTCATATAAGGAGCAGTTTATAGGTTTTAGTGTAATTTGTAGGCTAACGAAAATGACGAAGATATGTTTATTCCTCCATCTGAAATGATATTGAATGCAGACCAGAGCATCTATCATCTCAAACTCAAACCAGGGGAAATAGCCAGCAAAATAATAACTGTAGGAGATCAAGAACGCGTCTCGATGGTGGCTGAGCATCTTGACAGCATTGAAGTAGAGCGGCAGAGTCGAGAGTTTAGAACCATTACCGGTCGCATAGGCTCTCAGCGCCTGACAATCATATCTACAGGTATCGGCACCGATAATATTGACATCGTCTTTAATGAATTAGATGCTTTGGTCAATATTGACTTTGAGACAAGAACAGTCAAGCCTAGCCATACGACCTTAGACTTTATAAGAATCGGCACCTCAGGGGCTATATCGGAATCTGTTCCTCTAGACTCCATAGTCGTATCAAAATCAGCTATCGGGTATGATGGCTTATTACATTTCTATAGAGCAAATCATATAAGAAACAAAGGACTCGAAGAAGCCGTTTCGACCAGCCAAGTCTGCTACGCTGTAGATGCCGACGAGGGCTTATACAATCGATTTATCGATATAGGACAAGGCGGTATAACCATAACAGCTCCCGGATTCTATGGACCTCAATCAAGACAACTGAGACTACAGCCAGATATAGATATTCTAGAGCATTATTCCAATGCGCGATATGGTGACACACCCTATACAAATCTAGAAATGGAGACAGCTGGCATCTATGGCTTGGCCAAGCTTCTCGGACATCGTGCACTTTCACTGAATGCCATCTTGGCCAATCGGGTTACAAATAGATTTTCAAATCAGCCCAAAGAGACGATTGAGAAATTGATCAACGATAGTCTAAAGTTGATTCTCGACTGATATACAACGACTTAGGTAGTAGCCAGCTAATGGCTCTGCCCTACTCATACCATCAAGATGCTGCTGATCAATAATAACAGAAGGAGAATAGAGAATACCAACACTAAAAATATATCTGTCGCATAGCTGCTACAATCCTGTGTCTCTAATCAGACATACGTGATGTTCAAATGAAAAATAACATATAAAAAACATACTTTGCCTTTCCATTCAGTCTATCTACAAAATCTATACACAAGGAAGGCATCATTGTATTCTATTAGTTAAGTGCAGCAACACTGGCACCCCTCTATAATATAGTCGACTCATTTTAGAGTCTACAAAGTAGATTGAGTTATTCTAAGATAACTATCAGTAGGAACGGTTACGCAAGTAACAACACTAGAGCCACCAGATACCTGTATAGATTAGCTTGACATACTTTACAAAATAAATATTACTGATTTTATAACTCGGAATTGACTACTTCTTTATGATGAATAATAGAAGTAGACAATTTTTCAAAATTACTGTTGCCAAAACAAATTAACAAAATGAAGAAAAACTTATTCCTGTACATTTTACTGATTTTTGCCACCAATACGTACTGTCAATCCATCAGCCAAACGAACGATCACAGCAAGTGTGGTCACGATCTTCTACCTCAAAAGTACAAAGCTCAATACTTGGATTATGATTATGAGCAGTATGCACAGTACATGGAAGTACTGACCAAAGAGGATATACCTAAAGAGGATACTAAGGTCAAGTCTTCTTCCTTCGCAGTATCATTCAGAAATGTGGGACAAAAGCCAGTCGATCTATACTGGGCTCATAGAGGAAAATTGTACAAGTATGGAGAAATTAGAGGAGGACAATCTTACCAGCAAACTACTCACGTAGGACACAAATGGGTCTTAAAAGA
>CALFUU010000045.1 GCA_937929835.1 uncultured Saprospiraceae bacterium
TTATCGACCACTATGGATGTGACGGGTACGATTGTCACCCATCCTACTAGAGATCTCGGGTATCCTGCGATGGCCTGGACAGGCAGATATGAAGGCGATGACGAGGCGATTATTGTTTCTCAGTTTTCCAGTGAGACAGAATTCCCTGGTGTCCATGCGATCTTTACAGCGTGGGATGACTACTCAGCGTGGGAGACCATCGTCGAAGGTGTCAACTTCATTGATCTACTATCCACTAACTCAGAGCGATGGGGTGATTACCTCGGTTGTCAGCGCATGATGGGTGTGCCTGGTGAGGTATGGGCTACAGGAGGATATGGCGGCTCAGTTAATTATAGAAACAGAACGACTATCCTTACAAAACCACTCGAGACCAGTGTGCACACCGTACCTGCAGTTGCCGATGTAGAATTATTTCCCAATCCCACTCCAGATAGAGTCACGATTAGAATCGAGATTAATTCTAAGGACAAACTGCAATTGGGTCTGTACAATAATCAAGGACAATTGGTAGAGCAATTTTTTAATGATCGACCTAAGAAGATAGGAGAGTTAGAGTTTTCATTTGACCTCGGACCGCTAGCTAGTGGTGTCTATTATTTTGTAGCAAGTCAAGGAGGCACGGAGATTATCAGTAAGAAAGTTGTCAAAGGATAACGTCATATTTTTGTTAAGACGTCATTAGAAATAAAAAAAAAGAGGCTTATCAATCGATGAGCCTCTTTCTTTTTTCTAGTTGAGTGGTTTTTTATTTTTTCGCAGCCAATTCTCCATTGTTGGCTACTATCATATCTTTAAGGATATACATTGTTTCTTCAAGATAGAAATCCTTGCTTACACCTTCTATCCAGTCTTCATTTCTAGCTTGTCGAGACTCATCACTATTGATGTATTCTTGGTCTACGGCAAGATTATGGATTTTAAGATCGGCAATCTTCTCGTCAAATAGGTCAGCGTATTTTTCGGCCTCCGTCTCTCTGTTGTCGATAAGGGTAGAGTAGGTCTCGTAACTCAATGGATACTCTGTCATATCTCTATTTTCTTTGAGTCTTTTCGCATTTTCTAATACCAATTGGAAGTTTTCTTTCTGACCCATTCTTTGCTCACTTTTCTCTCTGAGAACTTCTCTTGCTGGTAGCTTGTACACATCTTGGCTGTAGGGTACAGGGCTGATTTCAGTCCATTCCATAACGTGCTCATAATCTTTTTCTCCAGTCTCTATATAATGATAGTTGTCAGGGAAAATAATATCAGGTGTCACACCTTCTAGCTGTGTAGACCCTCCATTGACTCTGAAGAATTTTTGCATCGTGATTTTTAATTGTCCAAGAGGCTTGAGATCATTTTGCTTGTAAGCTCTATCCAGATCTACAAACCGCTGTACTGTACCCTTGCCGAAAGTCGAGGTGCTACCCACTACGATTGCTCTGTCATAGTCCTGCACAGCTGCAGCCAAGATTTCAGAAGCAGAGGCACTAAACTGATTGACCATAACGATGAGTGGACCGTCGTACTGAACAGCACTATCTTCGTCTTCGTAGACATAAGCGGGCTTGTCTCTAGGCTTAACCTGTACTATCGGCCCATCTTCGATAAAGAGTCCTGACATCTCTACGACATCAGTAAGTGAGCCTCCACCATTGTTTCTAAGGTCTAGTATAATGGCGTTGACATTGAGTGCATTTAGTTTGGCAATTTCTTCTGCAACATCTTTAGCACAAGAGTTTCCATTTTTCTTTTCAAATGAAGAATAGAATTTAGGCAACTTGATATAGCCCACATTTTCTACGACATCAGGTATGTCTAGGGTCAGCGATCGAGCAAAACCTTCGTCGATAATGACCTCATCTCTTTCTATTTCTATATCGACGATAGAGCCATCCACCTTCTTGACTGTAAGTATGACAATTGTACCTTTTTTGCCACGGATATGGGTGACCACGTCTGAGATACGCATGCCAGTAATGTCGAGCGGCTCGCCACCTTTCTGAGTTACTGCGGTAATGAGATCATCTACTTCCAGCTCTTTCCCTTTGTAAGCAGGGCCTCCAGGGATGATAGTCGACACCTTAGTGAAGTCTCCACTCGTCTGCAGTCTTGCACCTATACCCTCGAGCTTTCCACCCATACGGATATCAAAATCTGTTTTTTCTTTAGGGTTATAAAAGTCAGTATGTGGATCAAAGATATGCGTGATAGAATTGATATAGGCTTCAAATCTATCCGACCTCCTGCTGTCATCTAATCGCTTAAACCATTCCTTGTAGGAATCTGCAATTTTTTCTTTTGCATCAGCTTTTATTTCTTCAATGGTTTTGATGGGCTCTTCTTCTTTTTCTTCTGAAGTGTCACCAGAATCAGCCATCGCTTTCTTTTCGGATTTCTCTTGTCTAGATTCTTGCTCATCGATAGCATTCTTGACTCTGTTATTGTAGTCGTACTTGATAAGTTTGGTCCAGAGCTGTTCTAGCTCAGTATCATCAGCAGAGTATTGTCTCTTTTTTCTATCCATCTCTACGGATTGCACGTCCACTGCATCGAGATCTTTATTTATTACAACATCAAAGATGTTTTTAGCTCTGGTTGTCGCCTCATTAATGATGACGATACTGCTATCAAAAAAGTCAAAGTTTCTGAGCTTGATCTGATTGTCTATCTGGCTGCGGTAGACATTGAGTTCGTCTATTTCTGACTGGATAAGAAATCTCTTACTTGGATCTAAGGCCAACAAATATTCGTCAAATACCTGTGATGAGAAGTCGTCATTGAGGTCTTGAGGTAGAAAATGTAAAGCCTCTAGATACTGTAGCACAGCATTAAGTATGAGTTGCTCTTTTTCTTGTTCTTCTTGGCCTGGATTAAATGACCATAAAACGATGCTGCTGAGCATAGCCGCTACGAGGATTCCTTTCCATTTCATATGTCTCTCATTTTATTTCATTCCTCAATGCTATTAAGAGGAATTGCCGATTATCAATAGGTGTAATTTAATGATATTCGGCCAGTTATATATTATAAGCCAAGGGGTTAGCCTAGGCTTGTTATCTTAATCTGTACACGTTGATTTTTCTTTCTACCTGCAGCTGTAGCATTTGTTGCTAAAGGTCTGCGCTTCCCATAGCCTTTGTAGGCGATACGATCACTCTCTATCCCTTTACTTATCAAATAGTTTGCCACCGCTTCGGCTCGAGCTGTAGATAATTTGTCACAGTATTCATCTGGAGGGGCATTATTGGTATGTCCGCCCACCTCGATGTTCACTTCCTTGTATTTATTTAGAAAAGTATAGAGTTCATTAAGGGTCTGATAGGACTTGTCATTAATGGCACTGGTATCAGCGTCAAAGTGTAAGTGTGGCAACTGGATCATCTGTCCTATGGCCAGCTTTCTTATATCTAATCCCTCGATGGTCTTCTTTTTCGGTCTTTTATAGACGATGGTATCTACTTTCTCTTCTTTTTTCTCAAGGTTGATCACCATCTTATCTTCTTCTTGCTTTTTCTTCTTTCTCTTAAATGAAGGAACAGGCTTGTTATCTTTGGCTGAGGCCTCAGCAACTAAGGGATCTGGATTATTGCAATCCACCTCGATAAAGTGACTGGCATTATCAATGCAGATATGACCATTGTAAGTTATAACAAGAGGCGTGACCCAATAAGCCTCTAGAGTAAGGTAGGTGTAGTTGTCCTGGGGTCTCACGATAAATTCATAGTTCTCCCATGCGTTATTATCTACAGGTGCCGATTCTGCCAGCAACTCTTGGCTATCACAAGGGCTTTTGCCGCCCCAGACCCGCAATACCGCAGGCTGTGTAAAGTTGAGTTCCTTGTCGCGACTCTTTTTTGTGGCACTGAGGTAGGTCTTAGACTGTACGAGGCCTATAGAGAATTTGTAGCATTTGTCTCGTTTTAGTGTACCCATAAGTGGCTGAGTCACAGTCTCATAAGTGTAGTTGTCTCTTACAACCATCGTCATATAGGTCTTGCCATGAGCGGCGACCACCTCTGTCTTCCAGAATCCAGACTTGCCATCATGGATATCTGGCGGTGTCTCACCCCTAAAGAGCACTGCTCCACAATCCATCCAGCCCTTAATAGGTATGGATCGCTCTCCTGTCAGAGGGTCATAGACGCCACGGCGTGGTGTATCTTCAAAAGATGGATTGGTCAGTCTTACGTCTTGAGCTGTTGCGCTAGACGTGAGTGCTGAAAGAATGACTAGAAAAGTAAAAGAAAGTAAGTATTGGATGGATAGTCTATTCATTTTCCCTTTATCAAACCTTAATAAATTGTAGAGCTGATTTTAGTAATTAATGAGAAACGCCTTGCATTTGTTTCGTCCCGCAAGGGATTATCATTTTATTAACTGTAAGCTACCACTTGCCGCAACATATTGCAACCTTAACGCCATTATCCACCCTATTTTTCGCCTATTCTGTAGGATTTGACGATAGAGTGGACTATATGGCGCTTTTCACCTTCTTTTTAAGGGCAAATAGCTCATCTCTATATTGTGCAGCGGTAATGAAATCCAACTCCTTAGCGGCTTTTTTCATCTTTCTCTCCGTCTCAGCCATCAGTTTTTCTAACTGATCTCGACTCATATAGTTGATTACAGGATCTGCCGCCAAGCTCGGCTCATCAGCTTCTATGTAAGCTTGAGGTTTTTTGCCTCTGATATCTAGGATAGATGACTGACTGAGGATTTCCTCTCTGGTCTTGCTCACTGTGGCAGGAGTGATACCGTGCTTCTCATTATAGGCTATCTGTATATCTCTTCTTCTATTGGTCTCGTCTATGGTGGTCTGCATACTGCCCGTGATCTTATCGGCATAGAAGATGACTAGACCATTAGAGTTCCTTGCGGCACGACCTGCTGTCTGTGTAAGAGATCTGGTATTCCTCAAGAAGCCTTCTTTGTCAGCATCAATAATGGCCACCAGTGAGACCTCAGGGAGATCTAGTCCCTCTCTGAGTAGGTTGACCCCGACGAGGACATCAAATTCTCCTAGTCTCAAGTCTCTAATGATTTCTACCCTGTCCAGTGTATCGACCTCAGAGTGGATATAACGAACCTTGATACTGAGTTTGACGAGATATTTGGTCAATTCCTCAGCCATACGCTTGGTCAATGTTGTGACAAGTACGCGTTCATCTACATTGATCCGCTTGTTGATTTCTTCTAGGAGATCGTCGATCTGATTGACACTCGGACGGACTTCTATAGGAGGGTCGAGGAGGCCTGTCGGTCTGACGATCTGCTCGACCACGACGCCTTCTGTTGTTTCTAACTCATAATCACCTGGCGTAGCACTGACAAATATGACCTGATTAATCAATCCCTCAAACTCACCAAAATTAAGTGGTCGGTTATCAAGGGCAGAGGGTAGCCTAAATCCAAAATTGACCAGATTGAGCTTACGGGCTCTATCACCTCCCCACATCCCTCTCACTTGCGGGATGGTGACGTGGCTCTCATCTATCACCATCAAGAAGTCATCCGGGAAGTAGTCGAGCAAGCAGAAGGGTCTCGTGCCGGGCTTCCTACCATCAAAGAATCTTGAGTAATTTTCTATCCCGTTACAATAGCCCAGCTCTCGCATCATCTCCAAGTCAAAAGTCGTCCGCTCCTTAATCCGCTTGGCTTCTATAAAGCGCTGCTCGGCTTCAAAGAATTTTTCGTGCTCAAAGAGCTCATCCTCTATCTGTCGGACGATACCATTAAACTTATCCTTAGGTGCAACATATAGATTGGCAGGAAAGATGGCAGAATGCTCTAGCTTGCCCAAGCGCTTGCCTGACTCGATATCTAGGGACTCTAGAGACTCTATCTCGTCACCAAAAAAGGTTATCCTCAATCCGTGGTCCACGTAAGGTAAATTAATATCGACGGTATCTCCTCGGACTCTAAAAGTACTCCGCTTAAAATCTCGTTCCGTTCTCGAGTAGAGAATCTCGACCAGCTTATACAAGAGCTGATTCCTAGCCATCTTCTGGCCTTCTTGCAATCGGATGATACCAGAGGCATAGTCCTCAGGATTACCCATACCAAAGATGCAGGACACCGAGGCGACGATGATGATATCCCTTCTCCCCGAGAGTAGATTGGAAGTGGCTCTTAGTCTCAGCTTGTCGATCTCCTCATTGATCTGGAGGTCCTTCTCTATGTAGGTGTCACTAGTAGATATGTAGGCTTCGGGCTGATAGTAGTCGTAGTAGGAGACAAAGTACTCCACGGCATTATCTGGGAAGAACTCAGTAAACTCTGCATAGAGCTGTGCCGTCAAGGTCTTGTTATGCGTGAGGACGAGTATGGGCTTCTTGACTTCTTTGATGACATTGGCTATAGTAAAGGTCTTTCCCGATCCAGTTACCCCTAGCAATACCTGAGCGGGCTCATTATCGTTGACCCCCTGCACGAGTTGCTCGATGGCTTGAGGCTGATCGCCAGTGGGTTTGTACTTGGATATGAGTTTGTAAGGCATAGGATTGCAAAATTAAACTTTTCGGGAATGGCTAAAAGCACTGTTGGTATTTGATGTTAAGGTTGTAAATAGAGCCTATGTTACTACCGTTGCTAAAATCACTTTGACTTCTGTCAGCTATGTATTGCAATCATCTTCTAGATT
>CALFUU010000046.1 GCA_937929835.1 uncultured Saprospiraceae bacterium
AAATCAATTTCTCTAACTAAAGTAAAATGGAAACGCCTACCAGTTTTAAGTTCATCCATAACGAGAACGAAGATTCCTCTACTACACTTCGCTCCGATCGGAATGAAAAAGGATTTATATGAGCTGACAAGAAGTTATAAGAGGAGAGGTTGCAATTGATATTTTGGTAATACCATTCTCATCTAGTGTAGGATACGCCGCAATTGATATTTTGATATTGCAGTTCTTATCTAGTGTAGGGTACGCCGCAATTGATATTGCGGTTCTCTCGTTTTGAAGGTCCATCTAGGACCTTCAATGCAGTTAAAAACTGCACCACTCGTTCACCTTTAGGATCTTGGATCCTCAGCAAAGCTGAGGACCGTTAGTTCACTTTGTAGCTGAGTCCTAGTTCCCTGATCTTGGTGATCATTCCAGAATCTACGGCGACACTCTGACGACCCATCTTAAAGTCCAGTGTCATATCTGTGTCCACATCCATTACTTGCATTTTGACACTGTGCTTGCCTTTGTGCTCATCGCAGATTTGCTTGAGTCTATCGATAAAAACTTGGTCAATGACATTGATAGGAATCCGTATTGTTAGAGATCGCGTAAGGTCTTCGCTGATAGACGCCATCAATCTGACGTCCTTGATATTGAAGAAATAATTGCTCCCGCCATATCCTTTCTTCCAGATGCCTTCTATGTACAAGACATAACCAGATTGTAAGATGTCTTTATACTTTTCATACTCCTCTCTATACACGCCAAACTCAAAACCACCCGAGTAATCTTGCAAGGTGATCCGCGCATAGCCCATATTGTTTTTCTGTGAGATACCGTGCTGGGCGTGGGCGACGATGCCACCCATCTTGAGCTGTACCCCCATCATATCATTGGCTTGCTCGAGGTCGCAGTTGGTATAATTTTCCAATTCCATCTTAAACTCATCCAGCGGGTGACCACTGATAAATATCCCAGAGACTTCTTTTTCTTTAGCGAGCTTGACGGCTTTGTTCCACGGTGCAGACTCAGGCATCTGCGGCTCACTCAGCATCTGGTCACTCATATCTCCAAAAAGTGAAACTTGTGACGACTCCTTCTGATTCTGATAAGCTGAGCCAAACTTGGTCGCGTGCTCTATGAAGGTGTCATACTTCTCTGACGGTGCAAAATATTGTGAACGCAACTTCCCGAAAGAATCAAAAGCGCCCGCATAAGCCAGACTCTCTAGAGATTTTTTATTGATGGTTCTGAGGGACACTCGCTTAACAAGATCTACAAAAGTTTTGTATTCTCCCTCTTCTCTGCCATTGATAATTTCTTCTGCTGGTCCGAGCCCTAAGCCCTTCAAAGCAGAAAGACCAAATCTGATTTCCCCCTTAGGATTGACGGTAAAGTTAATACCACTCTTATTGATATCTGGTCCATAGACATCCAAGCGCATCCGCTTACACTCGCGTAAGAAAAAATTAAGCTTACTGGTATCTGACTTATTATGATTGAGTACCGCCGTCATAAATTCTGACGGATAATGTGTCTTCAGATACGCCGTCTGAAAAGCAATAAAGGCATAACAAGTTGAGTGCGACTTGTTGAAGGCATAAGAGGCGAAAGCTTCCCAATCCTTCCATATCTTAGAGATAACTTCTTCTGGGTGACCATTCTTAGTACAGCCCTCGAGAAAGATCGGCCACATCTCATCGATCAGCTTTTTCTTTTTCTTACCCATCGCCTTTCTCAGTTGATCGGCTTGGCCCTTGGTAAAGTTGGCGAGCTTCTGAGAGAGGAGCATCACCTGCTCTTGATAGACAGTGATCCCGTAGGTCTCTTCTAGATACTCCTGCATCACAGGGAGATCATAGGTGATCTGTTCCTTTCCGTGCTTCCGCGCAACAAAAGAATCGATGTACTCCATTGGACCTGGCCGATACAAGGCATTCATCGCAATGAGATCTTCAAACTTATTGGGCTTCAGATTTTTGAGATGCTTCTGCATCCCAGGGGACTCGTATTGGAATATCCCGATTGTATCTCCTTTATGAAATAGCTTGTACGTCTCGGCATCTTCAAGAGGCACCTCATTGAGATCAATTTCTACGGCTTTGTTTTCTTTGACAAATCGGACAGCATCTCTTAAGATAGTCAAGGTCTTCAATCCCAGAAAATCCATTTTGAGTAAGCCAGCATCTTCAGCGACACTGTTATCAAACTGGCTGACGAGCAGATCAGAATCCTTGGCCGTCTTTACTGGGACGTAGTTGGTAATATCATCTGGCGTAATGATGACCCCACAGGCGTGGATGCCCGTGTTTCTGATCGACCCTTCGATTTGCTTTGCGGAGCGGATCATCTGGCCGATCTCGTCCTTCTTCTCCGCTAATTTTCTAAACTGATATGCGCGATCGATGTCCTCCTTATTCATCGCGCCTTTGAGCTTGGCATTGATGTCCCCTTTTTCTAGGACACCTCGGAGACTCGCACCTAATTGCTGAGGAAAAGCTTTGGCCACCTTATCTACATCTCCGAGCGGTACATCCATCACACGACCGACATCTCTCAGCGACATCTTGGCCGCCATCGTACCATAAGTAATGATCTGAGCGACTTGATTCTGGCCGTACTTGTCGATAACATAATCGATGACTTTGGATCGTCCCTCGTCATCGAAATCTATATCTATATCGGGCATCGACACCCTTTCTGGATTAAGAAATCTCTCAAAAAGGAGATCGTACTTTATCGGATCTATATTGGTAATCCCCAGACAATAAGCCACTGCCGAGCCTGCTGCCGAGCCCCTCCCAGGGCCAACTTCCACACCCATATCTCTGGCCGTACTGGTCAAGTCTTGGACGATAAGGAAATATCCTGGATACCCAGAATTATTGATGACACTCAGCTCGAAATTCAGGCGCTCCTCTATTGGTGGCGTGATGGTGCCATAGCGAGCCTGCGCACCTGCAAATGTCAGATGCCGCAGAAAGGTGGGTTGATCATCAAAGCCTTGCGGAAGTGGATAGTTGGGCAACAAAACATCTCTGGCCAACTCCATCACATCGACCTTATCCATCACCTCCATCGTATTGGCGATAGCGTCAGGTACATCACTGAACAGCTTGTTCATTTCTGCCTGTGACTTGAAGTAAAAGTCCGAACTCGGAAACTTAAATCTCTTCTCGTCATCGAGTCTAGAACCTGTATTTATAGAGAGGAGAATATCGTGCATCGGCGCATCTTCCTCCTCTAGATAATGGGCATCATTAGTGGCGATGAGTTTGACATTGTGCTTTTTAGCTAGCCCAATCAGAATCTGGTTGATATCCTCTTGTGAGTACTTAGAGAAAGTCTTCTGCCCGTGCTCGTTATAGATGTCTATCTTTTCGAGCCCTCGATGTCGTTGTAACTCGACATAATAATCCTCTCCAAATATATCGAGCCACCACTTCAGCGCCGTCTCGGCTTCGTCCAGTCTGTCTTGTGCTATGAGCGCAGGTATCTCGGCTCCTAAGCAGCAGCTACTCGCAATGATACCTTTGTTATATTGCAGGATGAGCTCCTTGTCTATTCTCGGAAAACCTTGATAGGTGCCCTCGGTAAATCCTAGAGAGCAGAGCTTCATCAGATTTTTATAGCCCTCGACATTTTTAGCCAATAAGAGTTGGTGATACCGTCTATCTCGTTCCCCCTTGGATCGACTAAAGCTCTTGATGTGTCTGTCCTTGACCAAGTAAAACTCACAACCCAAAATGGCTTTAATCTTGTGCTTCTTGGCTGCTGCAGCAAACTTAAAAGCCCCGAACATGTTACCGTGATCGGTCAGCGCGACAGCCTTCTGCCCATCGGCTGCAGCCTTTTCCATCATCTTACCTATATCATTGGCCCCATCTAGTAAGGAATACTGGGTATGGCAATGTAGATGGCAAAATTCTGGCATAAGACCTATTTGGACGATTACAAAAGAGCCCTAAGATATTGAGAAAAGGCATATCGGCAAGAGATTTTACCAACATCCTAACTGATTGCTACAGGCCTTCTCGTCTCAAAAAATCAAAAGTTGTAAACTAGTCCAAAACCTTCATTACTGGGCGCAACAAAAGGTGTCTGCGTATAGGCCTTATTGTAAGCCAATACAGCAGCCTTCCGAGACTTGGCCGCTTTTACAGAAAATATGACCGAACCCACACCCGCACCTAAGCCGCCTATGAGGGCGCCTATCGAAGGATCATCTTCTCGAGAAAGGCTGTAGATCAGCAAGCCTACTTCAACGCCGAAAAGGGCATAGGCTGCCCCCATTTGTCTTTTCGACTTATCCCACATCGTCCCTGCCATCGGGTCTTCATAGAGCTTGTTCAGAAATTGTTTCTTAGTCAGTAGTACGTCGTCTTGATAATATTCCCAACCAAATGATGGGAACATTGACAACTCTTGAGCTTGTATAGAAGTGATCACAAAAAAAGACATAAAGAATAATACAGCGCTGGTTAGAAGTGTCTTTTTCATGGTTTTCTTTTTAATTAAACCAACAAAAACAGGCTTTGTTGTGTTCTACTAATCAAATCCCAGTTGAATCTATTAACCTACCCTAGCAAGTAAGCCACATCATCTTTGTCGAGATGGCTTATCGCCTCGCCAGATATAACCTCAGCATTGAGCTTTCTTTTCTTGGCTTGCAACACTTGAATTTTTTCTTCAATGCTCTCCTCAGAAATAAATCTAATGACAGTCACTTTATTTTTCTGACCCATACGATGTGCTCGAGCGATAGCCTGCTCTTCTACAAAAGGATTCCACCACGGATCTAGAATAAAGACATAATCCGCTTCCGTTAGATTGAGTCCTGTTCCTCCCGCCTTAATCGAAATTAAAAAGACAGGAGCCTTGCCCTCTTGAAAGGACTTTACAGATTCTTGTCTCGCCTTCTGCGTGTCTGAGCCGGTCAATTTTACATAAAGAATGCCTTGCCGTCTTAGGTCCTGACTGACTAAATCTAAGAGACTTGTAAAAGAACTGAAAATCAAAACGCGGTGTCCCGCTTTGAGCAACGAGGACAACTTGCCGAGCATCATCTCATACTTTCCCGAACTCCCCTCATATGCCTCATCTACCAAGGCTGGATGATTAGAGAGCTGACGCAGAGCCATTAACTCCTTAAAGACGTGCATCTTATAACCTCGATCTTTTTCGTCGAGTGAGAGCAGACTATTTCGCGCCGCACTTTTCCGTTCTTCAAACAATTTCTTTTGAAGCTCTGTCATTGGGATGATTAGGCTCTGTTCCATCACAGGTGGCAACTCCGTCAGTACTTCTCCTTTTGTTCTTCTGAGGAGAAACGGCTCTATTATCTTACGCAACTCCGCTATTGCAGCCTCGCTGGCTTCTTTCTCTATAGCTTCTTTAAAATTTTTCTTAAAGAAATCAAAGCTCCCTAATATGTCCGGATTGATAAACTGCATCTGACTCCAGAGATCCGACAGAGAGTTCTCTATAGGCGTACCCGAAAGAGAAATCTTATGCTCTGCTCTTAGATCCGCCAACGCCTTAAATATTTTAGAATTTCTATTCTTGATATAATGACTCTCATCTAAGACTACATAAGTCCATTCCTTTTTTTGTAGAAAAGCAATATCGCGAAGTGCCGTCTGATAAGTGGTGATGACTACATCGTAAATATCTATAACGGATTGTCGCTCCTTACGACCTGCCCCGATATACGCTGTTACTTTGAGGTGCGGTGCAAACTTTTGCAACTCTGCTTTCCAGTTGTGCACGAGTGAAGCCGGCACGACAACCAGTGATTGCAAGGGTGTCAACTCCTCTGCATACCCGACATCAAACATCGACATCTGTGCAGGTTGCGTGACAGGCTGTGGGTCGGCTTCTCTAGACTCCGCCTTGTGGACCAGCGTCGCAATAACTTGCAAGGTCTTACCTAGTCCCATATCATCTGCCAGGCAAGCGCCTAGATCATTCTGCTGGTGCTTGATGAGCCACTTGACACCTGCTAATTGATAGGGTCTAAGTGTGGCTTTGAGCAGAGCAGAAGGCGTGTAGTCGACATCATCGGCACTCATATTGACAACAGGTATGTGCATCCCATCATCATCTTGTGTCACCACGTCTAATAAGCCGATATGATTTTTGGCCAACTTAAATCTATTGCCTTCTTTCTGTCCAAATTTGGCTAGTGATCCATACTTGGCCATCCACTCTTGAGGAATAACAAAATAGGTGCCGTCAGCCAATAGGAAATAAGGATTGTCATTCTTAATGTTATCTATGAGATCCACAAAAGGAATATCTTGCTTGCCCACACGGACTACACCTCCGACATCAAACCAATCATTATCCTTAATCACAGAGACCTCTATACTGAAGGGCTGGATGCTCAGTGGCCTCGAACCCATCATCACCTGATCTTCTAAGTGGAGCCCTAGATCTTCTAATTGTGCCTTGTGGTCGCTGATCCATTGCAGCAAGGCGGATCGCTCTCCCTCCCCTATGCTAAAATAATCTGCGTCTGTTTTTGTAGCGCCTAAAGTTTCTATTCCTTTAACCACTTTCGACTCTGCAGTCTTATCTCTAAGTTGGTTGATAATGAGGACTTCTGTTTCGTCATTAGAGAAATGAATCGTGGTCTTACTCTCATTAGGATCACCAGATCTGAACTGAAAATAACTGTACTGAAACTGTAGGCGTAAAAGAAACTTTTCTGAAAAGACATCTTCGACAACTTCGATTTTTATGGTCTTGAGATCTTTATCATTTTCTATTTCAAACCCATCAGTATCAATCTTCACCTTAGGGACCAAGTCCATTATAAACTTCTCAAAGTAAACTTTCATCGTCCTCTGCGGGATGGTGATTTTTGTTTTTTTGAGAAAAGGCTTGAGCTTGTTGCCATTCAACTGACTGAGGTGGATGAGCCTGTCTTCCATCACAACCCAAGCGGGATGATTGGTGATGATATGTGTATCGGTATCAAAGGGATAGACAAGGCCTTGATTTTTCTCGAAGTAAAGGGTGTAATCAATGCCCTCAGTGTGCTTGGCAAATTTAAGGCGGGGCCGATAATCTTCTGAGCTAAACGTATATCTAAAATCCTCCGCTGCTTCTCTGCGCAGCAAGCCTATGGTGACAGGATATTGATGCGCCTTACAGAGGGTGAGCATCTCTGCCATCTTCCTAGAAATATACTTGACACATAAATCAAAGACCGTTTTATCTGCTTTGATCACTTTAAAGTTAACCTTTCTTTTTCCCTTCGGCTTAAACTTTACTGAAAGAGATTCCTCAGTTAAACTCTCCGCTATGCCCACAAGCTTGGTGTGTGGCGTATCTTCAAATTCTACTGAACTCAAGCCAGCAAGGGTCTCTGGTGTTGCCCGCTTGTAACGCTTATCTAATCGGCCATCCTTCTTAAGTGAACAGGTGACAGGTTCTGGCAGATAACAGCCCAATAACTCATTGTAATTAAAATTATAGACAATCGCGTATTTCATACCCTCAGTACAGTCGTCTTATTTTGTAAAGGGCGCAATGATATTATTCTTAGCTAAAAATCACAATAAGTATCGTGAGAGGTTACTAACAATTATTGGTTGATGCCAATTGATGGCTATATGTCTGATTTATTGTGTAAGATTAAGTAAGTCAGAGCTAAATCTATTTTCTGGCTGTAGGTACATAAATACCCCTATGCTTTAGAACTGTATTGAATACTTCTCTCCTCATTTTTATACCTGTAGACAAAGAAGATAATGCGTAGAGAAGCACCATAGTCCTTACAAAAGCCCAACCCGCTGCATTCCCAACTCTAATTCCCCAAACTCTATCATCGCATTAAAAATCCGAATGGCGCTATAGCTCGACAAATCCGACTCCGTAATAAGCTCCTCCCTAATGAGGCCCTGCTCCACTAAATACTGTCTTTGCGTCCCATGCAACAAAGGTAATTGTGGTGTATACCAGACACCATCTTTCAATAGTGCGACATTGCCATAAGAAGTATCCGTAACCATTCCCTGCTTGATAATCAATATATCATCTGCACCACGCCGCTGAGCATACAACTTGTCTAAGCCTGAGCGGTCCTCATACTTAAAGGCATACTCTAGATGTCGTGTAGCCACACACTGCAGAGAGCGGATCGCCCTCATCTTATATGGTGTCAATGCATACTTAAAATAATGCGGCGTATAAACTACCCTCAGTTTGTACAGACCTAGGTCTAAGGTATCAACTTCAGCCTGTATCTCTTGGAAATCTACAATGGAGGCCGCCCCATACAAAGCGCTAAGTGAACTGGCCATTCTTTTCTGATGCTGCTCTAGCAGATGGATTTTATTATCCAATACCTTGATACTCGTAAAGAGTCTTTGCTGCTTTTGTCTTGGAAAATATTCTTCAGCGTACATCAGCTTTGAGGGATATAGATTTTGTCTAACATTTCTTGATATTCTTTCTCGACCTCACTCATAAAGGTAATGCCGCCCCCGCTCCGATAATATTTCTGAGAGCCTTCTTGCTCGACATATCTTATCATCACAAATGACTCAAAATCTTGCCCATCAAATACCCCACAAATGCCTGTGTAATAGCCTCTCGCCGCTTGCTCTGCGGCTTGGATAATTTCTACCGTTTTCTTTTTGGGGGCTCCACTAATACTTCCCGCTGGTAACATAGAGAAAAGAATGTCGCCGAGTCTCTCCAAATAGTCCTCAGGCAATCGCCCTGTTATCTCGGAGCTCATTTGATATAGATTCTTCTGGTCAGTCCGTAAGAGATCTAGATACTTAAACTTGGTGACTGCAACTTCCTTGGCATTGATACTGAGGTCGTTTCTGATGAGGTCGACGATGGTGTTATGCTCCGCAATTTCTTTTTTATCACTCAATAAAATTTCTCGGGCCTGAGGGAGATCCGCATCTATCGTTCCTTTCATTGGATAGGAAGAGATAAGTCCATCTTGGATTCTAACGAAGGTCTCTGGAGAGAACACTACAAAATTATTGTCCGCATAAGCGTAATGCAATTTGTACTTGGCCCTGGCCTTAGAATAAATATCCTCTAATGACATCGCTGTCGCCATTTTATGCTTGGCCGTGAGATTTAGCAAAAATGAATTACCATAAAGCAGCTCATCTTTTACTTGATCAAACTGATGATAAAATCGGTCAAAGGGATAGGGATCGACTACGACATCCACTTGTCCTGACTGACCATCAGATGGCGGATATGCACCTTCTAAATTGATCTCGTACTGGATAGTAGCGGGCAGAGATTCTAGAGGGTGGAGTCTAATATTTTCCATCTCAAAGTCTACCAAGAGCAGAAACGGTGTTCTGGCTTGGCTCATCGCATTTATTTTTGGGATGGCTTGGGTTGGGCGCATAAACTTGAAAGGGCGAGTCTTACTTCTTTTTCTGCTTTACTTCTTTTTCGATATCTACCTCTATCTCCTTCGTCTTGCCATTATTCATTACTTGTTCCCAAGTCTTGAAAGGAAACGGGTCCACATAGGCTTTGAGCTGTACATCTTTGACCATCACCTGCCCGCGTCTATTGAGGTGGACTTTGATGACATCGCCAGGCGTATACGTGGAGATGGCCGCTATAAGATCTTGTGTGCTGGCGACTGTTTTTTCATCTATAGAGGTGATGACATCTCCCGCTTCGAGACCACCTTCAGAGGCAGAGGAATTGGGGAGGACTTCAGAGACCTTTACCCCGTTCTGTGCCGCTTCTATCATAACACCTAATTGTGGTCTACCCTTCTGAGGTGCTGGCGAGGCGGCTTCTGCAGACTTGACAATTTTGATTTCTTTCTGACCATCCTCTCCAGTGATTTCTTCGAGTGTGATGCCCTCTTGCTCTAGCACTTCTCGTACCTCATCAGGCAGCTCATCTCCTTCCCAGTCCAGATCTAGCACCTCTTCTAGCCCAGCACCTTTCTTGATGATCTTCATCTTTTTCTCAGACCCGCTATCATCAAAAGTAATTGTCTGTGTCAACGCATCCTCGGCCTCCTTGGTGAGGTTACCGATATCAATGCCTTCTTTTTCGAGGAGTTCTTTTATTTCCG
The DNA here is from genome assembly GCA_937929835.1 of uncultured Saprospiraceae bacterium. Lineage (GTDB taxonomy): Bacteria > Bacteroidota > Bacteroidia > Chitinophagales > Saprospiraceae > RFSX01. Next base: position 10,067 of record CALFUU010000046.1, read on the forward strand.
CAGGCATCTCACCTTCACCATCCCACTCCATCATCTTATCGGTTTCTGTATCTAAGGTTTTGATGCGTATCTTTTTGGTTTTATGTCCTTCCATTTCATTACTTCCGAGCCCGGGTAATTCCATCCCCTGCTTTTTCATCATCTCTTGCATCTCTTGGGGCATCTCTCCTTGGCCATCCCACTCTAGGATTTTCTCTTGACCATTCTCGTCTTTGACTTTGATCTTATAAGCTGACTTAGTGATTTTTTGCATCCTCTTGCCCTCGACTACCTTCTCTTTTTCTACTTCCTTCTGGATCATATCATCAACTTCCTGATGTTCTCTGATATAGCGCTCTGCCTCTTCACCTTCTAGGACCACCTTCTTCTCTACGACCTGACCGTTGTCATCTATTTCCTTCTCAAGGATAACAATCTTGGTGTTGGCTATCTTGGCTTGCGCTGAGACTTGTGTGAGACTTAAGGCTCCCAAAAACGCCAATAGGGCTAGACTGAATAATTTATTGATCATTGTATATCGATATTAAGCTATAAAAGTACGTGGCTAGGTGGTGACAAGGTCTTAATAGACTCTTAAATTAGCACCTCCTTGGCTTAATAAAATTGTCAATTTATCGTTTTAACCCTATGATTCCGCAGACACGTCAACTGACTTTACTCTTGATCTTGGTGGGCCTTATGGCTTGCCAGAAGTCCAATATGATTATCAAAAAGGACGAAAAAGGTAATATCGCAGAGCAATATAGCATTACTGAAGACTCGCTCAAGCAAGGGGAGTACATAGCCTATGTCGATGGCGTACTGTACGAAAAGGCCCTTTATAACAGGGGTCAACTCCAGGGGAAAAGATTAATTTATTATCCTGATGGTGCAGTCGAGATCGAGGAAAACTATGACAAAGATCAGATAATCGGTTCCTACAAGACATTTTTTGAAGATGGTACGCTGGCCCAAGAAGCACAGTACATCAATGGCGTAATGCAAGGTCCTATCAAGTCCTACCATCCCAATGGCATCCTAAAAGAAGTCGTGACGATGGTCGACAATGAAGAAAATGGACCCTTTAAGGAATACTACGAAGATGGGACTCTAGAGTGGGAAGGCCAATATCTCAATGGCGACAATGAGTTCGGCTTACTACAACATTACAATGTCGAAGGCGTTCTCGATAAGAAGATGATGTGTGACAGCCAAGCCATTTGCTCTACTATATGGACACTTGCAGGTGGCGATGTCGCACCAAAAACCAATAATTAATGAAACACCTTCTACTCATCATATGCCTGGCTGCAGTGATCTCTGTGCAGGGACAGATAGGCGGTCGCTATGCTTTTACAGGAGCAGCCCTTCCGAGCAATGCTAGAGCAACAGCCCTAGGCGGTAGTGTTATCAACATCCTGGATGAGGATGTAGCCTTAGCCCAACTCAATCCAGCTGTGATAGACTCTGTTATGCATAATCAGCTGAGCCTCAATCACAATTTTCACCTTGCAGGCATCTCTAATGGCAACTTGGCCTATGGACGCTACCTCGACAGATGGGGCATCGCTGCACACGCCGCTCTCCAATATTACAACTTTGGCAACTTTACACTAGCTGACGAATTTGGCAATATCAATGGAGAATTCTCTGCTGGAGAAGTCGGCCTGACAGCAGGTGTCGGTAAGCAAGTCAATGAACGGATCAGAGCGGGTATCAATGTCAAGCTTCTCTCTGGCAGCTACGAATCTTACAATAGCTTAGGTGTCGGTGTGGACTTAGGGCTGCACTATACCAAAAATGAACGGACTTCCTGGGCCATAGTCCTTAGAAATATAGGTGGAGAACTCTCTCCTATTGTGGATGACAAACGATCGCTACCCCTAGACCTGCAGATAGGTTACTCCAAGCGTCTAGCCCACCTACCATTTAGATTCTCTATAATCGGACACCACCTGCACGAGCCCTACATCAGATTTGATGATCCTGACTTTGATATCAGCACCGACATTTCGGGCAATCAAGTCAGCACCTCCAGTCTCTCTAGAAACATCGATAACCTCTTTCGCCACCTTTATTTTAGTGGAGAGTTCCTCATAGGAAAGAATGAGGGCTTAAGACTGAGATTTGGCTATGATCACCTCAGAAGGCAAGAACTCAAACTCAGTACCTTCCAGAGTATGGGGGGCTTTTCCTTGGGATTTGGATTCAATGTCAAAAGAATCAAAATTGACTACGGTAGGGGCATCTACCATCTCGCTGGAGCGGTCAATCATCTGAGTTTTCGCTACGATATAGGCAAAATCTTCAATAAAATCTAATAAACGAAACGTTTCGTAGATTGTTGAAAGTGGCTTGTCCCTTATTTATTACCTTTATGCACGATACTAAAAAGGCTTGATTTATCAGGCCTTCCAAGCTTTTGAAAACTAGCTAAGCGCATACTATGCTTATTGATTCCATAAAGAAAGCCAAGACCATATCCAGTTGGACAGTGTTTGTCGTGGCGATGATCGTTTATTACTTTTCAGTAGAGAGAACAGGTAGTCTCTGGGATGTCGGAGAGTTTATCCTCGGTGCCTACAAACTAGAAGTTGTCCACCCACCAGGGGCCCCCTTATTTATGTTGATCGGGAGGATCTTTGCGTGGTTTGGAGAAATCCTCTCCAATGACCCCGCAGATATCGCCTTTGCCGTCAATATGATGTCGGCGGTGTGCACAGCCTTTGGTGCCTTCCTTATCGCCCGTATTGTCATTATGCTGGGTAAACTCTGTCTTGTCGGAAGAGATGGTGAGACAACTGGAGCACAGAACACAACCCTTGCGCTGGCAGGTATCGTCGGCGGTCTCTCAATGGCGTTCTGCTCATCTATCTGGTTTAGTGCAGTAGAGGGAGAGGTATATGCGATGTCGACCTTCTTTACCGTTATAACACTGTGGTCAGCCATAAAGTGGTATACCCTACCAGATACACCACAGACAGACAAGTGGATCGTACTGACGACCTACTTAGCCGGTCTCTCGATAGGTGTCCACTTATTGAGTTTGCTGACCTTCCCTGCGTTAGGCCTACTTTACTACTTCAAGAAATATGAAAATCACAATCTATTAGGCGGCACAGTGGCCTTGGTGGGTGGAGCAGCCATTGTACCTTTTGTCCAGAAAGTCATTATCGTCGGTATTCCTACCCTATGGAAAAATCTAGAATTGCCGATGGTCAACTCCTTTGGATTGCCATTTCACTCAGGCCTTGTCGTTGCACTTTTATTGGTAGGTGCGCTTACTTTCTTCTTACTTAAGTGGAGCCACAAAACTGGTCGGTACAATATCAACTTGATGGTGATGTGTGCTTTGATGATTGCAATCGGCTTCTCTACTATCGGCGTGATCATCATCAGAGCCAATGCGGACACACCCATCAATATGAATGTGCCGAGCGATGCGATGAGGGTCTTGCCGTATCTCAATAGAGAGCAATATGGAGAAAGACCTCTGCTCTATGGACCACACTTCAATGCACGACCAAAAGATCTGACCAGAGAGGATAGATATGGACGTGTGGGAGATAAATATGTCAAAGTCGACGAGAAACTAGATTATGTCTATGATAGTCGAGACAAAATATTTCTGCCACGTATAGGACACACAGAAGGCTCTAGACCTCAGATGCACAAGCAATGGTATAAGACCTTAATGGGTAAAGAATATAAAGGGAAAGCACCGAGCTACAGTTACAATCTGAAGTATATGATGAAGTATCAGATGGGCTGGATGTACTACCGATACTTTATGTGGAATTTTGTAGGTCGACAAAACGCAAGACAAGGTTACCAGCCTTGGGATGTATCTGACGGACATTGGATATCAGGTATAAAACCTATCGACGAGATGCGCCTCCACAATATGGACGAGCTGACCGACACTATGAAAAAACATAAAGGAACCAATAAGTATTATTTCCTTCCACTGATTTTTGGTTTGATAGGTTTATTTTTTCATCTCAGATCTCGACCAAAAGAATTTGCCGCCATTATGATTCTGTTTCTCATAACGGGTATCGGCTTGATCATGTATTCTAATCAGCCCCCTAACGAGCCCCGCGAAAGAGACTATGTACTCGTCGGCTCTTTCTTTACCTTCTGCATCTGGATAGGTCTTTCCGTATTGGCGATGGCTAAGCTATTTACAGAAAAAGCAAAAATGAGCAATGGGCTCGGTGCCCTTGCAGGAGGAGCACTCGTCTTAGCTGTGCCAGCCATTATGGCTTTCCAAAACTTTGATGACCACAGCAGGATGGGGCACTATGCCTCTCGTGATTATGCCGCGAACTTTTTGAATTCCGTCGATGAGAATGCGATCATCTTTACGTATGGCGATAATGATACGTACCCGTTATGGTATGCGCAAGAGGTAGAGAATATCAGAAGAGATGTCAGAGTAGTCAACCTTAGTCTTATCGCCGTAGACTGGTATATAGAAAAGCTGCGCCGACGAGTCAATGACTCTGCACCGCTCAAGCTCACTGTACCCACAGAAGCCTACAGGGGAAATAAGCGAAATCAGACCTTCGTCTTTAATCCCACCAATCCTGAGGACATGTCTACGCCGCTGGATGCACAGACAGAGCTGGCTTACATAGGATCTTCTAACAATGAAAGGAACGACCAGACCATTATGCGGTCTAGAAACCTTTTCCTTCCGATAGATCATAATCGACTCGCTGCTAATGGGCTCCTCTCTCCTACGGACACCGTCAATCTAGTGAATAGAATAAATATAAAATTGCCAACGAGTGGTCAGCCTTATCCTAATGGCAACGAATATATTATGAAGGATCAGTTGGCCGTGCTCGATGTCATCGTTTCTAACTTTTATGACAGACCGATATACTTTGCCGTTACTTGCAAAAACGACAAGTTGATGGGGCTCAATGACTATATGCAACTAGAAGGTCTCGGACTGAGATTGATCCCCAACAAAAACAGAAGTGTCAGAGAATTGGCCATCTATGGAAGTGGTCGTGTGGCAGAAGAAAAAGTTTACAACAACATTATGGACAAGTGGGCCTTTGGTGGCTTTGATACCCAAGAGACCTTTATTGATGAAAGCTATGCTGCCGAGATCCAAGCGATGAAAATCATTATGATGCGTACGACAGAAGAGTTTCTTGTCAAAGGCGAAAAGCAAAAAGCGTCTGATATGGCCAAGAAGTTTTTCGCGTCCTTCCCCCATATGAACTTTCCATATGATGACAGTGTGGTTCCGTTCATAGAAACCTTTGTCGAGACAGGTGACTTAGAAGAAGCCAAATTTCACCTGGATATACTGGCTACAGAAATCTATCAGAGGATAGTCTTCTATGAGTCCCTTGATGACTATGACAGAGAAAGTTTCAAAAACGACTTTGCCTATGCCCTTCGTGGTGCCACAGAAGCTGTGAGCCTTGCGGATAAAATAGGGGACCCAGTCTTAAGTGAAAAAGTGAAAGGAATGCTGGCAGATTATGACATGTCAAAATCAGGAAGAAGATGATCATTGCAATAGGCTCAGACCACGCAGGATACGAATACAAAATCTATCTCAAGAAAAAATTAATAGAGTTAGGTCACGAGGTCAACGACAAAGGGACCAAAGGACCTGACTCTGTAGACTATCCCGACTTTGCCCATCCTGTAGCAGAGGAGGTCGGTGGAGAGAAATCTGACTTTGGTGTACTCATCTGTGGCAGCGCCAATGGTGTCGCTATGACTGCCAACAAGCACCAGAATATCAGAGCTGCCATCTGCTGGACAGAAGAGATCGCTGAGCTCGCACGCCAACACAACGATGCCAATATCATTTGTATCCCTGCAAGATTTGTGGGGAAGCGTAAAGCGGGCGCTATGCTGCAGGCTTTTCTCAGTACAAAATTTGAAGGAGGGCGGCATCAGCGCAGAGTGGGTAAGATCGCTTGTGAGTGTTAGGGAAGCTATATAGATGCGTCACTTCATGAGTTCCAACTTTATTTGCAAGTTGTTCTTGTGTCAAGTTTGGTTTTCATTGTGCTACCCTTGGCATTTTTGATATCACAAAATATTGAGCCTTTTCTTCGAATTCATCTCTGCTTTTTGTTCCGATTTTATCGAATTGTATATCGAGATCTTCAGTTTACAAAATTTGGTGGAGGTGGAGGTTTTGGCCTTTCTAGCATTAACGGATGATGGTATGTCGCCGTCTCTCGACGCTAGAATAGATATGCGGTCATACTTAGTATTATTTAGCGTTTATTTTTCTGGAGCTCGTATTCTTGAATTAAGACCTTGGTAGCAATCTTTAATTTCGAGGATAGGTTTCGAATCATATTTACTGTCAATGTTCGTTTTTTATTCAACACTTCAGAAACTATACTTTTGGTTCCGATAACACCAACAAGATCTTTTTGTTTCATTTCTAATTCCTCCATTCTTATTCTAATTGCAGCAATAGGATCTGGAGCTTCAATTTTATAATTGATTTCTTCGTATTCTTCGATTAACAGTGCTAGTAACTCAGCTTCTTGACCTTGTTTAGTATTTGGTTTAGCATCAAAAATCACATTCAATCTTTTTAAAGCTTGGTCATATTCTTTTTCAGTTCTAATTAATTTCATGTTCAAATTTTGTTTGCGTCTATTTTATCATATTCGGAATGCGTACCTATGAACCTTATGAAAAGCCATTGTTTTTCATAATTTATTTTAGCAACTAATCGATAATCATTTCCTTTAATATTAAATACTACTCTTGAGCTTTTCAATATACTCACGGTTGCATAAAATTCTTGGATATCAGAGGGCTTGTCCCATTTGGCAACTTTTGCTGTTTGATACCAGGTTTCTAGGTATTCTTTAGAATCCTTATGGATTTCCCAAAATTCCCTGATGGTTCGCTTAGCAATTATTCTTTTCACCAAGTAAAGATATAAATAAAGTTCTCAATACGCAAACCATAATCAAATGCTAGATAACAACCGTATGACGTCCACTACTGACACTAGAGGGGTCAGCTTGCGCCATTTCTAAGGGGTCAGCTTGCGCCAATCGGGGGGTCAAATGTGCGCCATTATACAATAAGATGTTTTTAAGCATCCTATTGGCGTTTTCTAATTACATACAACGAAGGCTTTATTTGGCTGCTATTTGTCAGTTGCATTAAAATAGTTTTTGGTGATAAAAATTATCTACAAAACAAAAGCGACTTTCAAAAATATGCTAAAAACTATTTACGAATATTAGCGGATACTGGAAGGGGGTTTGTTCAACGGATAATTATATCGATCGTCTCTGTGAGGCACAAACAGATATGATCTGATATATTGTTATAGCCAGTATTTCAGTCTTCTTTTATTAGTCTTAACAATTCAGCTTCCCAGTCAATATTCCATCTCTGCACATAAGTTTCCATTGGAATTAATCCAACTCTCTTTCGGCTTACTGCTTTAAAATATCCATTAATTTTTGATTTACGTAGATATTCTCTCTTCCAATTTTATGGGATTTCAGAATATTTAATTCTTGAAGACTTTTTAAGTATCGCGATGCTGCTTTTCTTTCAACTTTCATGTTTGAAACTATATATTCGGTTTTGGAGTATGGATGTTCAAACAGTATTTCAACAAGTTCTTTTCTGTAAATTTTATGGGCTCTCGTTTTTACAAGATTGATTGTCGAATCAAGTAGAGCTACGATATCGTTTACTTTATCAATTGTTTGTTCTGCAGTGACTTCAATTATTTCAAGCATATAAATTATCCATTCTTCCCATTCATCTGTCCTGTTTGTTTTGTTTAGAAGCTTATAGTATTTGGTTTTTGTCTGGATTATGTTCGAACTTAAATACAGTATTGGTATATCTAGAAGGTTATTGAGAATGAGGTATAAAAGATTTAGTATTCTTCCCGTTCTACCGTTACCATCATAAAAGGGATGAATGCTTTCAAATTGGAAGTGCAGGATAGCCATTTGAATAAGAGCATTTGGTTGGTCATTTTTGTTAGAGTTGAAGTGTTTGATAAAGTTTGA